>NZ_JAMOYY010000100.1:0-635 GCF_023669475.1 Blautia sp. MB18-30
ATATAACATTATCATCAAAATCGATCTCTTCTATTTGTATTTTTTGTGGGACTTCAGAAAGCAATACGCCTTTTTTTTCTATTAATAATAATTTAATTTCAATATCCTCTTTAACTAGCAATTTAAGTAAATTCAAAAGAGCAATTTCTGTTCCTCCCATTTCCATGGATTTAGCTAAAACTAATACTTTTTTCATTTCTGCACCTTACTCAAACTTTCTTTAAAGCTTGCTTCAAGAACCATCCTTCTTTAACTTTTTCTGATAACATCTTTACATTTTTCTTCATAATTAGATATTGTTCTTCTGAAATTTCACTTAATGTTTTCTCGATATTTTCTAATGACTCCACACAAATTCCGATATTATATTTTTTTATTATTTCAGCCATTGCAGCCTCTTCCCATATTATTATCGGGATTCCACTTGCCACATACAAAGAAACTTTATGTGGATTATTATATTTGATGTAATTTCCGGTATTGCCAACGCAATTATCTATTTCACTTCCATCCCAAACCACTCCGTACTTGCCATGCAATTTAGCTGGTAATTCATCTGGTATAAACGATCCTAAGTAATGTACATTAGAATTTATTTGCACATTTTCAAAAAAAACCCCGTACAAATTTAATTG
>NZ_JAMOYY010000101.1:0-619 GCF_023669475.1 Blautia sp. MB18-30
CGTGTCCCGCGGTTTTGTTTTTTATGTTTATCCGGTTACGGATTTTTTTCTTGTGCCGTCAGGCACATTCTTTATAGATTCTTTTTCCTTCTTCACGGATGTTGACTGCTGCATTCACATCCCGGTCCATCCTGTTTCCACATTCACAAACATACATTCTATCCGACAATGCCAGTTCCTTTTTCTTATGTCCGCATAGACTGCAGATCTTGCTGGATGCAAAATAACGGTCTACTTTTATAAGATGTTTTCCACATTCTTCCAGCTTGTATCCCAGCATGAACAGAAACTGCCCGTACCCGTTATCCTGCACACCTTTCCCAAGGTGCAGCCCTCCGGACATTCCCTTCAGATTCAGATCTTCCACACATACTGCATCATATCTTTCCGCAAGCTCCCTGCTGAGCTTATGCTGGAAATCTTTTCTCTGGTTCTTTATCTTTTCATGACATAAAGCTACCCTTTTTTTCTGTTTCTGATAGTTCCGGCTTTCTTTTTCACAGTGGGAGAGCTTTCTCTGTTCTCTTGCAAGTTTTTTCTCTGCTTTTCTGTAAAACATAGGGTACCCGGCTCTTTCTCCTGTAGAAAATACACACATTCCCTGCATGGCAAAATCGAT
>NZ_JAMOYY010000102.1:0-619 GCF_023669475.1 Blautia sp. MB18-30
TCCCGAAATACCCAAAAACAAAGGTCTTTCCATAAACATTTTATATTTGATTTTATATTTCTTTAGTGCCTCATAAAATACATGCTCTAAGTACTTTCCTTGAGAATCATATGTATTTTTATATGCATTGAGCATATACTTTTTATAAGTATCCATAGATATACAATAAAATCTCGTATCAATTTCTTTTGAATAATGCTTTTTCATAAAACAATTTCTATCTTTTCGCAACAAGTTTTCTATATTTGAGATTCTTAGCCTTCCTGTTATTTTACAAAAAAAGTAATCACTGTCAGATATTATTTTACTATTATTCAAAACATATTTAATAATTTCTCCTTCACCATATCCTTTGCCATATGTATTCACTAAATCAGGGCTAGCCTGAAAACATAACCATTCAAATTTTTTTAACCTTATTTTTGCGAGATCTTGAATTTCTTTATCATCATATACATATCCGCTATTATCGCAAAAAACAATTTTATCAAAAACTTCTGACTCTATTGCCCATTTAATTGTTGATATATAATCATCTAAGCGCAAGCGATCATCTCTTACTGCAACATATGGCGTATTATCATTTACTTTTATACATCCCGTTATTATTAATAACATT
>NZ_JAMOYY010000103.1:0-599 GCF_023669475.1 Blautia sp. MB18-30
GTTATAGCATGTCTTTGGTTAAAATATGAAACCGCAACCATGGAATATTGGATGATATTAACGGTATTTATTGTTATTGCTTTATTAACAGATCTTGTTGCAAGTAGATTTGCGAAAAAAGTGTCATTTAATGGTATTAAATTAAAAAGTTCATGTGAAAGTACTTTTATGAGTAAACATGAAAAGAGATTTAATATTATATGTGTGTTTGCAGCAATGTACTCCGTCACTCATTTTATTTATTTAGCAGGTGGATTTCCGAAGATGTACTATGTTGTACAAGAACAATTTCAAAATCAATATTCGGCTGGATTGAATTTTTATATTCGGCTATTTATGATGATTGCAACAGCATATTATTTAGGATGTGCTAAGATATCCAAAAAAAACATTCTTCTAGGGTTGCTTTGTTTAATTCCAAATATACTTACATTTGTAAAGGGTATTGTATTTATTCCATGTTTAGCCAGTATTTTATTGAGATTAAAAAATGGAGATATAAAAATTTCACTAAAAGCTGGAATTACAATTGTTTTTGTGGGAATTATGGTATTTTTTGGTGTATATTTAGTTGAAATGAGTGTTTATGATCCGGATAT
>NZ_JAMOYY010000104.1:0-588 GCF_023669475.1 Blautia sp. MB18-30
ATATAATAGAAAAAGCGATAGGTGAAAAAATGAGAAAAGTTCATTCAATAAAATATAATTTTATTATGAATTGTATCCTAAAAGTATCGGCGTTTATTTTTCCATTGATTACGTTTCCATATGTATCACGTGTTTTGGGAGCAGCAGGAAATGGACAAGTTTCTTTTGCAAGTTCGCTGGTGAGTTACTTTTCTATGATTGCTACATTAGGAATTCCAACGTATGGAGTTCGTATCTGTGCGCAATGTAGAGATGATAAAGAAAAATTAAGTAAAACCGTTCAAGAATTACTATTTATCAGTATTTTTATGACATTATTGGCATATTCAGTTTTATTAATAGCAACATTTAATGTACCTAAGTTATTAGAAAGAAGAACCATTATTTGTATATCATCTATTTCTATTGGATTAACAGCTGTAGGAATGGAATGGTTTTATCAGGCCATTGAAGAATATGGATATATTACATATAGAAATTTGTTGTTTAAAATAATTTCTGTAGTATTAATGTTTTTATGTGTAAGAGATAAAGAAGATTATATCCTTTTTGCAAGTGTAAATGTTGTTGGAACAGTTGGATCAAACA
>NZ_JAMOYY010000105.1:0-584 GCF_023669475.1 Blautia sp. MB18-30
GTAACCTTTTTCTTTCAGCCTTACCCAGCCAAGTGTTGGGATCTTGATCCTGTGACGTTCACAGAGACAGTCTTTGGGATTATTCTTTACAAAATACATTTTTACATCAGATCTTCCTTTTTTCTTATATCTCGGGAAACTACTCTGATGATGAAAAAATCTTGAAAAAGCGGTACAGGCATTTTCGATTGCATTCTTTACCGATTTGGAACTGACTTCTCTGATCCAGAAATATTCCGGATGCCTTGGAAGGTATTCATTGTTCAGCCATACACTGAACGACTTGCCGCTCATAAATCTTTCACCGGCATCATAACGTTCTTTATTATGAAACAGGTAGAAATTATAAATATATCTGCATGTGCCGATTGTCTTATGTATTTTGATCTTCTGCTCTTCTGTAGGATCGATCTCTGTCTTGAAGCTCTTCAGCAATCTCCTCATCCTTTTCTATCTGTTTTTTATACTTACGAAGTCCATATAATCTACAGGAAAACACATGAAGGATGGAAATAATATCCTGTACAAGTTCTTCCTGTGGTGACAGTTCTTCATTGTTCACCACCAGTATCGTTGTGTGGAAT
>NZ_JAMOYY010000107.1:0-522 GCF_023669475.1 Blautia sp. MB18-30
TTTTCAAAAAGAAACGATATTTTGACAGCATTATCTGCTTTATTTTGTGCAGCTTTTTCTCTTGGATGGTTTGAGTATTATTTTGTACATACATTTTGGGTGTATTTAATTGCTATAGCAATTTTAGTAAGTGTTATTTTAAAAATGAGAATTACTCCACAAAAACAAAATAGAACAGGAAGATATTTTAATGGATAATAAATCTATTAGTGTAAAGAAAAATTTTATATATAACTCTGCCTTTCAGGTATTAATTTTGTTAGTTCCTTTTGTGACAACTCCGTATGTTTCAAGAGTTTTGGGTGCGGATAACATTGGAAAATACAGTTATGCATCAGCAATGGTTACATATTTTACTTTGCTGGCTGCATTAGGTTCAACTATTTATGGGCAAAGAAAAATTGCGTATTATCGCGACAATAAAGAAGAAATGAGTCAAGTATTTTGGAATACCTTTTTCTTCCGTTGTGTTATGAGTTTAATTTCATTCATCTTATATTTTATATATGCAATTTTTTTTGA
>NZ_JAMOYY010000108.1:0-503 GCF_023669475.1 Blautia sp. MB18-30
ATAAAATAGTATGTTCATATGATAAGAAGTTTAAAAATAGAGGGGTACAGTACCGCCATATTTCTGAGCAAGATCAAGGAATTTTTGATGCAATGAATAAAGGAATTCAAATGGCTAGAGGAAGATATATCAATTTTATGAATGCGGATGATAAATTTCATGATTCAGAAGTATTAGAAACACTTTTTGCAAATCAAGAATTGGACGATGATGTTATATATGGAAATACAGTTAGAGTTTCTAGAGATGAAAAATGGATGACAAAAGCAGATCCTATTGAATTCATGAAATGGAATATGCCATTTTGCCATCAATCAAGTATTACAAAAACAAGTATTATGAAAACAGAATTTTTTGATTTAGCTTATCGAGTGGCAGATTACAATTTTTTCCTTAGACTTTATTTAAATGGCGGGACTTTTAAATATGTAGATTTGATAATCGCTGATTATAGTATGAATGGTTACTCAAATCAAGAAAAATATAAAACATATTTGGGTACG
>NZ_JAMOYY010000010.1:0-108248 GCF_023669475.1 Blautia sp. MB18-30
CGCCTGTCTGTTGGAGTTCGGTTTGCTTTTAAGATTCCCTCTCTGTCCCATCTCTGAAGCGTTTTTACAGAAACACCTAATAATTCAGCAAAATCTTTTGGTTTATAATTTGTGATATTTGATGTGTTCATAATATACCTCCATAAGTACATTTAAACACATTTAATATCTTTTTACAATATATTTAGTTACTTATATCATCCTCCTGCGCTTACCCAGCCGCCGAACAGTTCCGGTGCAAGGTCGATCTCACAGGCATCCAGTACATCTTTTAGCTGTGAAGGATTGCTGACACCGGTTACAGGCACAGTCTGGAATGGCTGATGAAAAAAGTACGCCAGGGACAGGGCCTGCAGGCTGTGGCCGGTTTCTTTCTGCAGCTTTAACAGCTTCTGATAGGTTCGAAGGTTTGTCTCGTTCCAGTAGGATCTTTTCATACTTTCTGAAAGACCTGTGATCTGTGTTTCCTTCTCCCGCATCCAGGATGCATCCACCTCTGCATCTGTACAGGAAAGCCCCATTTTCTGAAGTTTTGAAAAAAATCCCATTGCAGTGGAAGAAAACGGAACGGCAGCAGCGCCTGTCTCACAGTGCCACTGATATTCTTCTCTGGAAAACTCTACAAGTGTAGGATCCGGATTTGTATTTCCTCCGGGATTGATTCCTGCAAGACTCCACTGATTGGATACTGCTGTGATCCCTGAAAGATCTCGTTCTCTCAGACACTGCGCAATTTCTTTCAGCCTCTCTGTGCGGTAATTGGAAAATCCATAATAACGGATCCGGCCTTCTTTTTTCAATTCTTCCAGAATATCCACGATTTCCTCCACCGGTTTTTCTGGATCATCTCTGTGAAGCCAGTAAAAATCCATCTCATCTTTTCCCAGTGTGCGGCAGCTCTCATCCAGGTCCATGCGGATATCTTCTTTGTTCACTCTGCTGTGGCCCGGATCCTCAAAGGAATAGTGCGCGCCCTTCGTTGCCACAATAACTTTTCCCTGCATACCACTCTCTTTCAGCCATTTTCCTATGATCTGCTCACTGCAGTTTCCATGTCCTTTTAGCCATTTGCAATAGACATTTGCCGTATCAATAAAATTTCCACCTGCGCGTACAAATGCGTTCAGAATCTCAAAGCTTTTTTCCAGGTCTGATTTATCTCCAAATCCTGCTGTTCCGAGGCAGATAGGACTGATGTTCAGATCTGTATTGTTCAGCTGTATATATTTCATCTACGTAACCTCCCGTATTCATATATATCTTTTTCTATTATAACTTTTTTCCGTAGATCCGAACAGTATATTTCCCAACTATCCATATACTATGGCACAAAAAAATCCTCCGGCACATGCATGCCGGAGGATTTGATATTCCGTTATCTTAACAATATGATTTATTTGTAAAGTGGTCCATAGTTCTTGCAAGCGCGGAAGTCTGCACCCTCTTTTTCCATACCGAATGCGTTCCAAGCTGCCGGACGATAGATATCCTTCTCAGGAACGTTGTGCATGGATACCGGGATTCTCAGCATTGAGCACATTGTGATCAGGTCTGCACCGATGTGTCCGTAGGAGATCGCACCGTGGTTAGCACCCCAGTTGTTCATTACATCGTAAGCTGTTTTGAACGGTCCCTCTTTGCCATCGCATCTTGGAGCGAACCATGTACATGGCCATGTGTAATCTGTACGTTTCCAGAGCTTGTCAGATACCTCTTCCGGAAGGGCTACTGTCCATCCCTCTGCGATCTGAAGAACCGGTCCAAGTCCTTTTACAAGGTTCAGACGGATCATAGTTGCAGGCATCTGAGCACGTGTTTCATAACGGCTGGAGTATCCGCCTCCACGGAAGTATCCGTTGTCGGCCATACACCACTCTGTATTGTCCATGATTGCTTTCTGGTCTGCCTCTGTAACATCCCACCACTGTTTCATAACTGGTGTTCCGTCAGCCTCTTTAGCCTGTCCGTTAGCATCCAGACAAGCAGCACCGGAGTTGATCAGATGAAGGAATCCGCCAGCTTCTTTGGCAACACCCTCAAGGTCATATCCTGTAGCTTTCTTAACTGCCTCCGGGCTCCAGTATGTACGAACATCAGCGAAGATCTGAGCACGTCCTGTAAGAAGTTTCATGAACAGCATTCCAAGTCCGTTGAGAACATCGTTCTCTGTAGCAAGGATGTACGGCTCACGAGCGCCATTCCAGTCGAAGGATGTGTTCAGCATAGCCTCTGCGAAGTCACCGTTCGGATAGAAGTCTGTCCACTGTCTCTGGCCCTGGAATCCAGCTGCAAGAGCATTGTGTCCGATTGCTTCCTCGGAGAATTCCGGAGCAAGATTATCACAGCCGTTCATCAGCTCTTTGATGATAACTGCCATCTTAACAACAAACTCGAACTGCTCCTCTTTCTTCTCTGGTGAGAACTGAAGCTCTTCCGGGTTCTTGTCCCAGCCGATCTTGCAGGTCTCTTTTGCCCATTTGAGAGCTTTCTCAAACTCTTCGTGATCGTAGATACCCTCTGTCATACGACGGATGATCTCTACCTCATCAACAGACTCAACTCTCATTCCGAGATAGGACTCGATGAAATCAGAATCGATGATAGATCCGCCGATACCCATTGTTACAGAACCGATCTGCAGGTAGGATTTACCTCTCATGGATGCAGCTGCAACTGCTGCACGGCCGAATCTTAACAGTTTCTCTTTAACGTCTTCCGGAATGGATGTGTCGTCAGCTTCCTGAACGTCATGTCCGTAGATACCGAATGCCGGAAGACCCTTCTGTGCATGTGTAGCAAGAACGGATGCCAGATATACAGCACCAGGTCTCTCTGTTCCGTTGAATCCCCATACAGCCTTGATGGTCTGTGGATCCATATCCATGGTCTCAGCTCCGTAGCACCAGCATGGTGTAACTGTAAGAGTGATATCTACACCCTCTTTACGGAATTTATCCGCACATGCAGCGCTCTCACCAACACGTCCGATGGTGGTATCAGCAATAACAACTTTTACAGGCTCACCATTTGAATATTTCAGGTTCTCCTCGAAAAGCTTTGCTGCGGATTTGGCCATGTTCATAGTCTGATCTTCCAGAGATCCTCTTACATCGAGGGCTCCTCTACGTCCGTCGATGGTTGGTCTGATACCGATAACCGGATAGCTGCCTACTAATCTGCTCTTTGCCATAGTAACAATTACCTCCTAAATTTATATTCACTATTATAACTTACTGTTTTTTTACGTTCCAACAACTCCTGTCCGAACTATGCTTTTATTATACGATTGCATCTTTTAAATTACTTGTGTTATAATAGCAAAAAACAGTACAATATTCACTTTTTCATATGAGTTCCTAAAAAAACTATAAAATTTAAGAAAGAAGGGTTGTATTTTGCACGATCTTGGAAGAAATGAGGACAGACTTCGAGGTACCTATGAATTTCCTTTTGAATTCCACCACATTGACAGCAGCCATCCACGCTATGTCATGTCCTACCACTGGCATGTAGAATGTGAAATCATGCGTGTATTACAGGGCACTCTCACCGTCACTTTAGACGAAAAAAGTTTTACAGCAAAAGCCGGAGATGTGATTTTTGTCAATAGTGGAGTTCTGCATTCCGGAATTCCTCAGGATTGTATCTATCAGTGCATTGTTTTTGATATGAACATGTTTCTGAAATTTAATTCCGTCTGCACAGAATATATGCAGAAGATCAGCCACCAGGAGCTGCTGATCTATCACCATTTCACCGAAAAGCAGCCTGATATCCAGAGAGCGGTGAACTCTCTTTTTGATTCTTTCTGGCAGAAGAAGCCAGGATATGAGCTGGTTGTGTTTGGACAATTTTACCACTTTTTCGGATTGGTTTTTGGTAATCATTACTACCTGGAAAGCCTGCGGAAAACCAGACGAGATTACAAGCGCATTGTCCAGCTGAAGCAGGTCGTGGAATTTATTGAAAAGAACTATGCCAGCCCCATTACCCTGCAGGAGCTTTCCGCTTCGGTTTCCATGTCTCCCAAATATTTCTGCCGGTTCTTTTCCGAGATGACGCATCAGACACCAATGGATTACCTCAACCGCCAGCGGATCGAGCAGGCCTGCTGCCAGCTGGCTACCACCGATGATTCCATCACGGAGATTGCCTATCGGAATGGCTTTAATGATCTGAGCTACTTTATCCGTACCTTCAAAAAGTACAAGGGGATCACCCCCGGCAAATATAAAAGACGCTGAAATATTTTTCCACGTCTTAATGGCACATACCAGAGTATTACATGACAAAAAGCAGGATTTCGCACATATTGCGGATATCCTGCTTTTTGAGGAATTGGGCTGTTTTATGTAAATACAGCTTTTTCGGCCTGGTGGAGAACAGTCATGCCGGAACGGATTCCCGTTTTGCAGACGGGCTATGTTCATGTCTTTATGAATACATGCTACTCTTCTGTATGAGAAAAAAAGCCGGCAGGGCAGATTTTCTGCATGAAAAAGCCGACGCAGATCGTGAAGGAGCCTGATCTCTGTTCACGCAGTGACCAGCACCAGATTATGTCTTAATTGAAAGCGGATACGATCATCCACCTCACTGCTTGCTTCTGACCAACGGATATCTCACACAGTCGGTCCATCTACTCGAAGGGATTCCACTGCTGCATAGAACTCTGCTTGCGAAATGCCTGTACGCTGCACCGGAACATGCAGCAGAAATATGATACAGTTAAAAACGATCCGGCCGCACTATAGCCGCCGGATGTTTCCTGCTTGTCTTATTCTAACAAATGCCTCTTTAAAATGCAAGAAATTTCAGAACATTTCGCTCTTCATTTTCCGACGGCAAAAGTCTCTTTCCTACAGATTTTTCACCGCGTCTATAAACCTTTTTCCGTATTTTTCGTACTTGTGCCTGCCGACTCCTGTCACATTCAGCATTTCCTCCTCGTTTCCGGGCTTCAGAATGCACATATGGATAAGGGTTTTGTCGGAAAAGACCATATAAGGGGGGATTTTTTCCTCTCTGGCGATCTCCAGGCGAAGAGCACGGAGCTTCTGAAAAAGGGGCTCATCCTGTTCTCCCAGCTCCCCGACTGCAGATTTCGGAAGTCTGCTCCGTTTCTCTTTTTTCTTCGTCTCCAGCTCTTTTGACATTTTCATTGTGAGGATATGCTCCTCCTCCAGAAATGACCTGGAAGCGGCAGTCAGCTTCACAATCGTATATCCGTCATCCGTCAGATGAAGATATTCCTTCAGTACCAGATAATTAAAGATCTGCCGCAGCCGGTGTGCCGGAATCTTTGCACAGACTCCATATTCCGGATTTCCATCCATCTCATACTGCCGGATTTTCGCCGTAGATGCGCCGCGCAGAGTATCCAGGATCACGTTCACTCCGTATCTCTGACCACTGCTTTCCACGCACCGGATCATTGCCCTGGCCTCCTGGCTCACATCCTGCTCTTCAAACTCGGTCTGGCAGTTCAGGCAGTTTCCGCAGTAGCTTTTTCCGTATTCCCCAAAATATTTTAGGATGTACTCACGCAGACAATCATGGGTAAAGCAGTAAAAGGTCATCTGCTTCAGCCTCTCCTGATCACGCTCCCGGACAAGGCGCCAGGCTGCCGCTTCCATTTCCTGGTTATCCTGTCCTCTCTCAATAAGATACTGATTGGTAACCACATCCTTCCCGCTGTAAAGCAGGATACATTCCGCAGGATCGCCGTCACGGCCCGCACGGCCTGCTTCCTGATAATAGCCTTCCATGTTCTTCGGCATATTATAATGAATGACATAACGCACATCGGACTTGTCGATTCCCATTCCAAATGCATTGGTGGCTACCATCACACGACAGCGGTCATAAATAAAATCATCCTGATTGTTCCGGCGTTCCTCATCGGAAAGTCCTGCATGATATCTGGTGGCCGTGATGCCGTCACGGATCAGCTTTCCGCAGACCTCCTCCACCAGCTTCCTGGTGAGACAGTAGATGATCCCACTGTCGTCCGGATGCTCCAGTATGTAATCGTGTACTTCCTTATATTTATCTTTCGGTGTTTTCACTGCAAAATAAAGGTTTTCCCGGTCAAATCCTGTGGTTGTGCAAAAGGGATCCTGAAGCCCCAGAAGTCTTGCAATATCCTCCCTGACCTCCTTCGTGGCTGTAGCTGTAAATGCACCGATCACCGGTCTTTTTGGAAGCTGTGCCACAAACTCTGCGATCTTCAGATAGCTTGGCCGAAAATCCTGTCCCCACTGTGATACACAGTGTGACTCATCCACTGCGATCATGGAAATATCCGCGCTCAGCGCAAAATCCAAAAACGCCTCTGTGGTAAGCCTCTCCGGTGCTACATAGATGATCGGATATCGTCCTGCCTTTGCATAGCGCAAGGCTGTGAAATACTGCCCCTGCGTCAGAGAGCTGTTGAGGTATGCTGCTGAGATGCCGACCTGGTTCAGGCTTCTCACCTGATCCTTCATAAGGGAGATCAACGGTGATATTACCAGTGTGATCCCCTTCATCATCAGTGCCGGTACCTGATAGCAGATTGATTTTCCTGCGCCGGTTGGCATCACTGCCAGAACATCTTTTCCTGCAAGAAGCGCGTCGATCACCGCTTCCTGCCCTTCTCTGAATGTATCATACCCGAAGTGGGTCTTTAAAAGTTCCTGTTTCGTCATAAATCGACATGATCCTTTCTGTTACGTTCCCACCGGAACTGTAACGCTTCTCTTTTTCATTGTCGAATCGCTGCTGTTTTCCGAATATTTTATTTTAACATATTTACAGATAAATTGCCAATTGATACAAAAAAATCACAAAGCACTTCCTCCCTGGTTTCCTGTTATAATGATATAAGAGAAAGAGTCTGTTTATACTGTTCCGCAGCAGAGGACCATGAATTCATGGAGTACCCGGGCCTCTGTTCAGTAACAGCCGGTATGCTCATAAAAAAAGGAGGTTTGTTATGTGTAAAAGAAAAATAAAAACCATCGAAGCAATTTTTTTCCTGTTTCTTTTTTCCGTTATTGTGCTCCTGTTTCCCCAGGATGCCCACGCCAGAGTCCGGGTCGTGACCAAAGGAACCACTTCCACTATCCGTGATACCGACGGTGTGATCGAAGATGAGTCTTCAGACATTAATTTCCCGATCAACATCAAAAATGCAAACTGCCAAAAACGGATCTATGCCGTGACAGTCCGTGTAAGCTTTTATTCACCCAAGGGAGTCATCCCAAAAAGTACCACATTTTCCATCGATGGGATCAATGTAGTTAAGCTAAGCACTTCAAATTATACACCGCTGGCATACAAGGAAACCTTTTTCACCTACGATGACAACATAGAGGATGGCTACCTGGAGTTCGATTTCGGCAATAAAAAATGTCCGGTACCGGTAGACTGTGACTATGAGGTTACCATCAAACAGGCTGTTCCGGAAATTTTTATCACCAACAACAATTATCTGAACCAGAGCATACGAACCGGAAAAACCACTTCCATCGGAATCGAGATTTCTGATCCCTACGTAAAAACCATCAGCAAATCAAAATTCAAGGTTACTTCTTCCAACAGCTCTGTTCTCAAGGTACAAAGTATCACTCAAGATTCCAAAAAACGCAGCCGTTTCACAGTTACCCTGAAGGGTATGAAAGCCGGATCCGCAAAGATCACTTTATCCTATCCAAAGGCCACAGCCTGTAAGCTGACCGGAAAAGTAACCTCGTCTTCAAAAACCGTAGCAACCTTCCGCGCTTCCAAAACTACACTCAAGGTTGGTTCCAAGGTCAGCATGCGTTCCCTTATCAATCTGAAGGGCGGTACCAGTCTGACCATCAAAAATGCAAACTCCAGCAAGCCTTCCGTACTTGCCATTTCCGGAAACTATCTTGTTCCAAAGAAAAAAGGGTCAGCCACGGTTACCGCAAATTTAAACGGTGTCAATCGTAAGATCACTATTACCGTATCCGCACCGGCCGCCAAACCTACCGTCAAAAATCTGAAGATCAGTGTTGCCGGTATCAAGTATGGTCCCAATGACATGAAGACCTATTATACCTTAAAATTCACCAATACTTCTGCGAAAACCGTCACCACCGCAAAAGTAAAGATCACCACCGGTTCCGGTATCTATGACCAGATGTACTGGACCAAGAACCTGACACTGAACCTGAAGCCCGGAAAAACCATGACAAAAACCTATTTCATCCAGAACATGGTCCAGGCACCGGAAAAAAGTGATATTTCCGTTAAATGTCTGAAGATTAGCTGGAAGTAAATAATTCAAAAGGGACGTGCCGCAGTATTGATTTAAAAATCATCACTGCAACACGTCCCTTTTATTTATTCTCTCTGAGCTGTCTATACGTTTTGTTTTTATCCTGTATCCTACAGTACCTCATTCAGTACCTGCAGTCCATACTCTGCAAGGCTGTTATCCTCTTCGCCGGTACCGCCGCTGATACCGAGACCGCCGATGATGGTGTCTCCAACCTTCAGGGGTACACCGCCTCCGAATATCACAATATTATCGCTCATTTTTCCAAGGCCATAAAAGGTCTGGCCCGGTTGTGTCAATCTGGAAAGCTCCATGGTGGACATCTTCACTGCAACCGATGTATAGGCCTTCTTCAAAGCCACCTCAAAGCTTACAAGAAAAGATCCATCCATCACATGAACCGCAACCGGATTTCCATCCGGGCTGCATATCGCAATTACGGAAGGCTTGTTTCTTCTCAAAGCTTCCTGCTCGATCTTCTCAATAAGCCTCTTGGCAGAATCCAATGTGATACGACCCTGGATACCCATACGCTTCAGCACTTCCTGGATCATCGCCGTGTTTGCTGCTATACTGTCATTCTGTGCCATTTCCGTATTTCCTCCCGCTGCTGTCGTCACAGTCCCATTCTGCACATCAAAAGCCTGTACATCCCTTTTCCGCACCATCTGCGAATCCTGTGCTCTTACATCCACCTCCGATGTACCCGCTGCAACATCCGCACTACTTCCAACAGTTCCTACAGCCTCTGCCCCAACATTAGCTACAATCCCAGCAGTTTCTGCTTTCACAGATTCCTGAACACTTTCAGAAATATCTGTCTTCTTCTCTTCAATCTTCGCTGCATCCACATACCTTGCCAACACATAAAAATAATCCGACAATCGGTTCATATATTTCTTGGCTCCGGTATCCGATCCAAACTTCACACTGACCAGCGCAAGCTCTCTCTCAGCCCTCCGCGCCACAGCTCTTGTCACATCAATCTCAGCCGCAACTCGGGAATCCCCCGGAAGAATCGGAAGCCTCTCTCCGGAAAAAATCTCTTTCATCCGGCCAATCTCCTCCTCCAGAAGCTCCGTCCGGTCTTCACTGACCTTAAATTCCCGATTATAAGGATCAGAAACCCCATCTATGATCTTCTTCAAAGTCTCCGAGATCTTCTCCAGCATCCGGACAACATCCACATCATCAATCAGAACCCGCACAAGCCCAATATGACTCATCAGCTCCTCAACTGACCCCATCAGACAAATCCGATCATCCGACTTTGAAACATTCTTCGTATGGGAAAGATCCGTCATCCCCTTATCACCATACCCGGTATAAACCTCCATCCCAGCTCAACCTCCCAGCAATTCCTGATAAATAATCCCACCCATATCAGACCAATTTTACAATCCTCGAAATGCTACGCATACCACAATCATCCCGGCAAACCAGGCGCGGCGTCCACAAACGCGCCCACGTATTCCACGCAAACGTAAACACACACCACAACCATCCCGGCAAACCAGGCGCAGTGTCCACAAACGCGTCCACGTATTCCACGCAAACGTAACCCACACCACAACCATCCCAGCAAACCAGGCGCGGCGTTCACAAACGCGCCAGCCTCCGCCAAAACGTCACACATTCAAGGCGCCCACGGCGCCCCATCGGCACAACGTTCAACCCGGAACAACCGCAGCATACAGGCACAAGTCAATACCCTTCCGCCTGCCACAGTCAAGCACTCTAAAAAAAGCCCGAGGGGTGTGCAGAGGGGCCGCGGCTTTGCGGCCCCTTTGCGGTTTTCATCTTTTATCAAAAAGACCAAAGTTTAGTATAAATCTTAACAATATCCTCTTTCTTCGGTACACGCGGATTTGCCGCTGTGCAGGCATCCGCAAGTGCCATATCCGCCATCTTATCAACCGCCGCAAAATAAGCATCCGGTGTGATCGTCTTCATCTCTTCGATGGTAAGCGGGATATTCATCTCTTTCTGCATAAACTGGATCCAGTTTACAAGAGATCTTACGCTCATAACTTCGTTATAATTGCTCAGTCCAAGAAGATGTGCAATATTGGAATATCTCTTTACTGCCGGAAGATATTCTTTCTGGCTTCTGCTGCGTTTGTTGATATTTGCATTATATTCAACAATATGCGGCAACAACATCGCATTAGCTCTTCCGTGAGGAATATGGAAAATAGCACCCAGCTGATGAGCCATACTGTGAGTAATTCCAAGACCTGCTGCATTGAAGGAAAGTCCTGCCAGACAGGACGCTACATGCATCTTCTGTCTTGCATGCATATCATTACCGTCAACATATGCACGATAAAGATATACGCCACAGATCTCGATTGCTTTCTCTGCAAGTGCAGATGTAAACTCATTATGGTTGATGCTGACATAAGACTCAATTGCATGAGTCAGAACATCCATACCTGTATCTGCTGTAATCGCAGGCGGAACACTACGTACAAGCTCCGCATCCAGAATTGCCTCATCAGCGGTCAGGCTGTCTGAGATCAGCGGATACTTCACATGTGCTTCTGTATCATTTACAACTGCAAAAGAAGTAACCTCGGAACCGGTACCACTTGTTGTAGGAATGGCAACCAGTCCGACTTTTCCGTAATTGTTGATCTTCAGGGCAAACTCACGGATTGCCTTGGAGGAGTCGATGGCAGAACCACCACCTACTGCAACAATAGCTTCCGGCTGATACTGAAGGAATTTCTTAACTCCTTCGGCAATTTTTCCAACCGGTGCATCCGGAACAACATCACAGAAAATATCAAATTCTTTTCCACCTGCCTGAAGCGGTTTTGTGATCATATCGATCATTCCGCTTTTTACAACAAACGGGTCTGTGATAACAAGGACTCTTTTGTATGGAATTTCTTTCAGTCTTCCCAGGGCATCAGCTCCAAAATGGATGGCTGTTTTCATTTCAAATGTATTCATAGAAACTGCTCCCTCTCGTCATACCGGAACACAGGTCTCTTTTGTCTGCCTGTGGCCGAATAAAGTAAAGCGGATCTCCGCATTCCGCATACACTGCATGCTCATGAACACAATCGTTTTCCGATATATGTTCAATCTATTTCGGGTAGATGCATTCGATCTTATGCGCGCTGAAATGCTTCAGCCACTTTTCAGACGGTTTTTTGTCTGTGATGACCGTCTCGATATCCCGCAGCTGTCCTGCCACGGAAAAAGCAGTCTGATCAAATTTCGTGCTGTCTACCACCAGAATACGCATTTTTCCGGAATTGATCATGGCTTTTTTGGTTGTTCCAAAGGCTTCTTTGGATTCCATGATCCCCATATCCTCGTTTAATGCCTTACAGGAAAAGATCACCTTGTCCACATAATAAGAACGGATCACTTCTTCGGTTCTGGCACCAAGAAATGCAAGATACCCTTCCTTCATCACTCCACCGGTGGAAATAATATTCCAGCCGGATACATCCGAGAGCTCCAGAAGGATCTCCATAGAATTGGTAACAACGGTGAGACGTTCTTTTTCTTTCAGCGCCTTGGCCACAAAAACTGCCGTTGTGCTGGCATCCAGAAAAATGTGATCTCCGTCATTCACCATGGAAGCAGCAATCTCCGCCATTTTCTGCTTTCCCTGTACATTCTGGTTTTTACGAACATTAAATGGTAAATCAATACCGACATCTTCGTTGATCACCGCACCGCCATAACTCTTTGTGGCAAGTCCCTCTTTTTCCAGCTTGTCCAGATCACGGCGGATGGTTTCTTCTGAGACACTGTAAAGCTGGCTTAGTTCACTTACAACAACCCTTTTCTCTTCCTGTAATTTCTCGAGAATCAGATTTCTTCTCTCTAATGCTAGCATAAGATGCCTCCTTTTCAGATGTCATTGCAGGGATACCCTTCAAAAGGATATCCCTCAGATATAAAGACAATATTAAAGGATCGTATCGATCATTCTCTTGTCCGGATGAGCGATCACTGAGGAATCCATGTACATTCCTTTTTCAGCTACCAGCTCTTTTGCTCTTTCGATAGAAGCCTCTACTGCAGAAACCTCGCCGGTAAGGAGCATGTAAGATTTACCGCACATACCCTTGGCGATACGAAGCTCGATCAGATCAACGATAGCTGTCTTAGCTGCCTGATCTGCTGCCTCGATGATAGATGCTGCATCATAGGTCTCAAGAATTCCCAGGGCACTGATCTCCTCGACCTGTGTGGTTCCGTAGATTGCCGGGAAAATAGACTCATGTGGATTGCCCAGTACAAAACTGTCAATACATTTGTCCTCGTATGTTGTTACAGCTGTGTCTACAGCAGCTTTTACTGCGCTTAAATCTCCGGTGATAATTGCAATATATTTTCCCGGACATACTGTCTGCGCCTCCACGATCTCTACTTCAGATGTCTTAACCATGGCATCTGCTGCAGTGATACCAGCTGGTGTGGTTTTAAACTCAATCATTCCGATTGCTCTACTCATTTTGTGCACGTCCTTTCTAATTTCTTGCAATTACAACATGACGGTCTGTCACTTCTGTAACCTTACCGCTGATGGTTGCATGGATTCCGACACTTAATCCCTGTGCAGGCTGTGCGATCATCTGGCCTTCTGTTACCATATCGCCTACATTTACGATTGCCTGTGCCGGTGCACCGATATGCTGGCTTAAGAGAACCTTTACCTTCGATACGTTTACAAGTTCTTCCTGAAGCGGTGCATCCTTGTCATATTTGGTAAGTCCCAGACGTGCCATCAGACGCTCCTCAGGAACCTTGCGGTATTCTCTGGACTCCTGAACCGGCTTCGGCTGAACACCCTGAGGTGGTCTGATCCCTGCCTTACGAAGTCCGCCCTTCATATCTGCAAGCAGTGTTCTCGGAGCCAGGCTCTGCGGACACGCATACATCTCGCAGACACCACAGGAGCTGCAGAATGCAGAATTGATATAAGGATTTACATTTCTGAAATCCTGATTAGATGCTGCCATCATGAACATTGCCGGATCGATTGGGTGTCCCAGATTATGTCTCGGGCAAAGATCTGTACATGTATGGCAGTGGCAGCAAATCGATGCTGCTCTCTTCAGATCTATAGAAGAAGTCCGCTGCTTCTTCATGACAATAACATGGTCCTTTGGAAGAACCAGGATTGCATTCGTTGTTTTTGTAACCGGGTCTGAACCATTTCCGATACGTCCCATCATCGGGCCGCCAACAAAATATACAGGATCCTTTACAGTTGTACCGCCTGCCTGGGCAACAACCTCTTCCAGTGTACATCCCAACGGAACCTTCACTGTAACAGGGTTCTCAACCTCAGCAACAACGGAAACATATTTACATGTGACCGGTTTATGTTCTTCTACCGCGCGGTATACATTGTAGAGAGTCTCTACATTAAATACGGCTACTCCCTGCTCGATCGGCAGTCCTCCGGGCCGTACCACACGTCCGGTTGCCTCATAAATAAGAACAACCTCATCACCCATCGGATAAACCTCATCCAGAAGATGGATCTTAACCCTCGGGAATTCTTCAATATGCTGATTTAAAGCATTGATCGTCTGTACATAAGACTTTTTGATTCCGATAATGGCCTGTGAAGCTCCTACCGTCTCCGCAACCATATCGAATGTTTTCATGATCTCGTATGCGTGCTTCTCCAACAACTGTCTGTGAAGTTTCAGTAATGGTTCGCACTCTGCACAGTTCATAAGAATGGTATCCGCTTTGTCTGTCAGTTTCATGTATGTAGGGAAACCTGCTCCACCTGCTCCGACAACACCATTCTCCTGCATAATTTTCTGTAATTCTTTGATATCCATGGCGTTACTCCAATCCTGCACCGTCGTCTACGATACCGACGATGGCGGCATCTACCGGTGCTGTTTCTACGCCGCAGCCAATTCTTGCTGCGCTTCCTTGTGCCACCAATACATATTCGCCGATTCCCGCACCGATGATATCAATAGCGACAATCTGGCTGTGCTCGGCTTTCATATGATGCACCGGCTCCACGATCATGAATTTATTTCCTATGAGTTTTTCACTTTTTCGTGTGGAAACAATACTTCCAACTACTTTGCCTACGATCATATGAGCCTCCGTTTTCTCTATATCCTCCTTTTGGGATGCCGTTTTCAGGCATCCCAAAAGGAGGAATATTATTTGATTATGGTAACTGTATTGCCTGTGGCAATTCTTGCTGCATTTGCTTCATCTGTATCAATATGCATTTCCAATGTAAAGCTGTCATCTACACGGATCTTAACCTGATTAAAGATCGTTCCGCGCTCATTGTCAGCTTTTACGGAAACAATATCGCCATCATGTACACCCGCAGCCTGGGCATCTTTCGGAGCCATGTGAATGTGACGCATAGCCACAATACATCCCTCTTTCAGATAAATGGCACCTTTTGGTCCAACGATCGCGATCGGTGCACTTCCTGCAAGATCACCGGACATACGTACCGGAACCTTCATTCCCAGCTTGATCGCATCTGTTGCTGAAACCTCAACCTGTGATTTACTGCGGACAGGTCCGAGGATTCTTACATTCTCGATCGCACGGAGCTTCAGTCCTACGATGGTAACTGTTTCGTTGGATGCAAACTGTCCGCCCATCAGATCTTTTTTCTTGGTAAGCTGATAGCCTTCTCCGAACAGTGCCTCCACATGCTCCTGTGTCAGGTGAATATGTCTTGCAGAAACTCCGATAGGTACAACAAAACCATTGCCCTTGTCTTCGTTTTTGTTGATCGCATCGATCACCATTTTTGTGATCATTTCAATATTATTCGTTTCCAAGAGTACACCTGCTTTCTTTCGGTTTCATAACTGAATTTAACTCAAAACGCACCGGCCCGAACCCTTAATGGCCCTTGGGCCGGTGCATCTTGGAACTAATCAGTTGGATTATTTAAGAACCGGAAGGATTTTCTCAACGTCTGTATGAGGTCTCGGAATTACGTGTGTAGCTACAAGCTCTCCAAGTCTGGATGCTGCTGCGCTTCCGCTCTCTACTGCAGATTTAACTGCTCCTACGTCTCCACGAACCATAACAGTTACAAGACCGGATCCGATCTTCTCTGTTCCTACAAGTGCAACGTTAGCTGCCTTGCACATCTGGTCAGCTGCCTCGATAGCTGCTGTAAGTCCTCTTGTCTCAACCATTCCTAATGCTTCCTGTGTCATGATTATATCCTCCTTATGGATTGTTGCTTCATTGTGTTTTTCTGTTTACTTCTGA
This sequence comes from Blautia sp. MB18-30, assembly GCF_023669475.1. Lineage (NCBI taxonomy): Bacteria > Bacillati > Bacillota > Clostridia > Lachnospirales > Lachnospiraceae > Blautia > Blautia sp. MB18-30. The sequence goes on from NZ_JAMOYY010000010.1 coordinate 15,539, forward strand.
CTTTTTTGGTGCAGCAGCTTTATTTTTTGCTGCTGTTTTTGCTTGCCAGTGCTTCTTCCGGATTTTCCTGCTGTTTCTTTTTCCACCGGCTTGCACTCAGCTCAACCAGTTTGACGATTTCCTCGTGAGGATTGGCAATTACCGCATAGCTGGCAGGTTTTTTGATTGCCTGCTCCACTGCTGCATTGACAGCTGCTGTAACTGCTGATACATCGCCTTGTACGATCAGGGTCACCAGTCGTCCGCCCAGCTTACGCTCCCATGACGCCAGTTCAACGTCTGCCGTTTTGCACATGATGTCCAGGGCATTGATCGCCGCTACAACACCAGTGATTTCTATAAATCCATATGATTTTCCCATGAGCGAACTCCTTAATTAATTTCTGTTCCTCTCAAAGCCTGAAATCAGAGCTTCGGAAGAATTTTCTCTACGTCTGTATGAGGTCTCGGGATTACGTGTGTAGCTACGAGCTCTCCAAGTCTGGATGCTGCTGCGCTTCCGCTCTCTACTGCTGCTTTTACAGCGCCTACGTCTCCACGAACCATAACAGTTACAAGACCGGAACCGATCTTCTCTGTTCCTACAAGTGCAACCTCTGCTGCTTTTGTCATTGCATCTGCTGCCTCGATTGCAGCTGTGAGGCCTCTTGTCTCAACCATTCCTAATGCTTCCTGTGCCATGATTCTATCCTCCTGAATCTTATCTTCGTTACATTTTATCATATATGATTCCGCCACTTTTGTAAAGTGAACTTCGGAATCCTCTTAATCTTTATCCAGGGCGCTGATTTTCAGCATTTTCTGTGTACCTGGTTCCGGGTTGGGGATTATGTAATGCTGTACCACGCCTGTCATGCTCTCTGCAACTTTCATGCCGGCTTCTACCGCTGCCGTGACATCTGACACGCTTCCGCGGTACTTGATGCAGACAAGAAGCGGTACTGGCAGGCTGTCCGCATTCGCCGGTTTATTCTTATCGAATACCTCCAGGTGGACATTTGCAGCCTTGCACCCGGCGTCAGCTGCCACAAAGGCTGTTGCAAGTCCGAAGACCTCAAGAATTCCTACAGCTTCTGCCATGTTGCTTCTCCTTTCCCGTTAAGGTTATTTATTAACAATCGCGATCTTAAGACCTGTCATTGCCAGGTTTGTCTCAAGTGCCTCGTTGATCTCCTCAAGCGGGAACTTGTGTGTGATCAGCTCAGACATTGGAAGTCCGATTGCTTTTGCTCTCTTAAGGAAATCAAATGTTGTTGCATAGTCTCTGAGGTTGTATACCCAGGAACCAACAAGGTTGATCTCTTTGGAGCAGAGGTCGAAGTGCGGGTTGATGGTAGCGTCTCCACCGTTGATGAAGAAACCAAGCTCGCAAAGACCGCCGCCGTTGCGGATAAATTTGTAGATGTTGGAGTGTGCATGAGGATTTCCAGTACACTGGAAAGCGAAATCTGCAAGATGTCCGCCCTGCGCCTCTTTCACAGCCTCAGTAAGTGCCTCAATGCCCTTGAAGTTCATGAAGTTAACGGTTGTGTTTGCTCCCATTCTCTTGGCAAACTCAAGACGTTTCTCATTTCCGTCTACTGCACAGATATTATGAACGCCCATTGTATGGAGAACTGCGATGCAGATAAGACCGATCGGTCCGCACCCCTGAACAACAACTCTGCTGTTGAATTTCAGGATTCCTGTTGTTTTTGCTCTCTCTACAGCATGTACAAGTACTGCACATGGCTCGATGAGGATACGGGAATCAAGATCCAGGTCACTTACATTAAAGAATGTGGAACCGAATTTTCCGCCTCTGATGAAGATGTAATCAGCGAACCAGCCGTTGAATTTAACGTCGTCATCCGGAAGAAGTCCATATACGTCAGCGCCGCCTACGTTCTTCTTGTTAAGGTCGAACATTGTGATTTCCGGATCATCTTTGAAGATCATACAGGTAACGATCTTGTCGCCGACTTTAACCGGTTTACCAGCTGTATCAACTTTAACGTTTTTACCCATTTTTACGATCTCACCGGTTCCCTCATGTCCGAGAACTACTGGGATAAGACCAAACGGGTCATTTTTGTACTCATGAGCATCTGTTCCGCAGACGCCGCAGCCCTCAACTTTAACGAGGATGTCGTCGTCACCAACTTCCGGAAGATCATACTCCTGAAGCTCAAAATGTTTCTTCTCTGTCATCATTGCTACTCTTGCTTTTTTCGGAATTGTGTTTCCTGCCGGAGCAGCCGGAGCGCTTGTTGCAGCAGCTGCTGCAGGAGCGTTTCCTGTCATGCCGGAGAGAACCTGTTTAACGATTTCTTCGATATTTACATTGTTCATATCCATTGTTTCTGTTCCTCCTGATTAACGAATGCAAAGGCTGTCTGTCATTACGCAGCGTCTTCTCTTTGTGAATGTGCTTGCGCTTGTAAGTCCCTCACCGGTACGGCTTGCAATTGTGAATGTACAGAAACCTTCTCCGCCAAATCCAAGTGCGGAATAGGACGGGCCGTTCTTTACAAGGATTGCGGTATCAATTGCTTTCGCATATTTTGTAATGTTATCAATATTCTTGGAATGAATATGTGCGGAATGACGGTTGCCATGCTCAAGCCATACAGCCTGCTCTACAGCATCGTCGAAATCCTTTGCTCTTACGATTCCGAGGATTGGCATCATAAGCTCTGTTGTGATGAGCGGATGTTCCTTCGGTCCTTCGAAGATAATGCAGCGGGTATTTGCCGGTGCCTGAACTCCGATCATGGAAAGAAGTGTCTTCGCATCACGTCCTACACATTTACGGTTCAGCTTGCCGCCTGCAAGTACAGTTTCAACAAGCTTATCCTGCTCTTCCTTAGATGCAAGGTAGCAGTCATTTTCTGTAAGCATGTAGTGCATTAACTCATCAACTACGGAAGATACTGCAACAACTTCCTTCTCTGCGATACATGGAAGGTTGTTATCGAATGTACATCCGTTTACGATATCCTGAGCTGCCTTACGGATATCAGCAGTAGCATCAACCAGTGCCGGCGGGTTTCCTGCTCCTGCACCGATTCCTCTCTTACCGGAGGAAAGAACTGCTGTTACAACACCAGGGCCGCCTGTTGCTGCGATCAGATGGATATCTTTATGTTTCATCATAATATTGCTGGTCTCAAGAGTTGGTTTCTCAACTGTGACAGCGATATTATCCGGGCCGCCTGATTCCAGGGAAGCCTCATTTAAAAGATTGATTGCGTAAATAGAAGTTTTAACTGCTGCCGGATGTGGGTTGAATACGACTGTATTTCCACCTGCCAGCATGCCCATTGTGTTACAGAGAACTGTTTCACTCGGGTTTGTACATGGTGTGATCGCACCGATCACGCCAAACGGTCCCATCTCGATCAGAGTCAGTCCTCTGTCTCCGGACCATGCAGTTGTTGTGATGTCTTCGGTACCAGGAGTCTTATCTGCTACCAGGTGATGTTTGAGGATCTTATCTCCTACATTACCCATACCAGTTTCCTCAACACCCATACGTGCCAGTACTTCCGCATTCTCTTTGATCTTCTTGCGGATGCAGGTGATGATCTTTTCTCTCTGGTCCATAGACATTGTCTTAACTACCAGCTGAGCCTTCTTGGCTGCTTCGATAGCATCATTCATATCCTTGAAAACGCCATGTTTTCCGGCCGGAGCATCTGCAATCTGCATCTTTGCCATAACTTCCTGTACAATTTCCTGTACCATATTCTCACTTATTGGCATGAGATTGTCCTCCTTAATATTCCGTCAAAAAATTATTTCAGGCCAAGCTGAGCCATAACCTGTTTTGTGATCTGAGCAACGAGTTCTGCATCGTTGTTTGCAGCAGCCGGAGCCTCACCCTGAGGATCAGCAGCGCTTGTTCCGCAGTCTTTTCCAACGAAATCATACTGATATCCTGGGAACTGTTTGTAGTCCTCACTGTGGCATGCACCACCGCAGTTGTGGCAGTTCTTGCCGTCTTTGTTCAGGCAGAGGCTTGCCGGATGTTTACCAGGCATACCAAATTTACGACGGATCGCATAGAGTTTCTCGATGTTCTCTTTGTCGAATTCCTTCGGTCCGCCAAGGAGCTTGGTCTGATACAGAAGCTGTGCGTAGAACTCTACAGACTCCATCTTCATGTATGCAGCGTTAAGGTCTGTGCTCCATGTAAGTGCTCCGTGGTTCTCAAGAAGTACTGCATCAAAGTATGGAAGGTATTTCTCAAGGTTGTCCGGAATCTCCATTGTGGAAGGTGTACCATACTCAGCGATCGGAACGCATCCAAGAGCGATAACTGCCTCCGGCATGATCGGCTGTGTAAGCGGAATACCTGCGATTGCGAAAGATGTTGCATAGATCGGATGAGCATGTACAACAGATCCTACGTCCGGTCTCTTCTCATATACTCTCATATGCATCTTGATCTCAGATGATGGTTTGAATCCCGGGTTAGCCTGGATCACATTACCCTTGCCATCTACTTTACAGATGAACTCTGGTGTCATGAATCCTTTGGATACACCAGTTGGTGTGCAAAGATATTCATTCTCAGCTATCTTAACAGAAAAGTTTCCGTCGTTAGCTGCAACCATGTTACGGTTGTAGATTCTCTTACCGATGTCACAAAGCTGTTTTTTGATTTCAAACTCGTTTACCATGCTTAATTTCCTCCTTGAGCATTGGATTGCACTATTTTGTTTCTGAGAACATTTTACCCCATACCACAAAATAAGTCAAGGACAATCCGTTGTTTTATGTTGGTTTCTTGTTGTATTTTGTGTTGTTTTTATTGTTTTTTATATTTTCTGTTTGTAAAGGATCTTTTTTCTGTAATCCTGTATCTCTCAGCCGCCGATCTGGCAGTCCAGGCTGCATACCGCATGCACTGCATTCTTTAGCATCTGCATATGTTCTGCTGTAGGCGGAAGGATTCCTTCCATTAAATAGGGTCTGCCAAGTCCTTCATATTTATCCTGCCCCAGTCTGTGGTACGGAAGAAGATGGATCTTGTTTACGCCCGGAAGGGATGCTGCAAATCTTGCGATCGCCTGGATCTCTTCCACAGAATCATTAAATGTGGGGATCACCGGAACGCGGATCACCAGTCTGGTTTTTCCGTAGAGCGCAACCCTTCTTGCATTCTCCAGCATCAGTCCGTTGGCCCGTCCTGTGAATTCTTTATGTTTTTCCTGATCCATATGCTTGATATCCATCAGATATACATCCAGATAGGGAAGTACCTGTTCGATCTTTTCCCATGGGGCACAGGCCATACTTTCTACCGCTGTGTTGATCCCTCTCTCCTTTGCCGCGCGAAGAAGATCTCTGGAAAAGTCCGCCTGACACATACATTCCCCTCCGGAAAGGGTGATCCCGCCTCCGGAACGATAATAATAGGCACGGTCTTTTTCCACCTCTTCGATCATCTCACGAACTGTCACGTCGCGGCCGATCACTTTATCTTCTCCCAGAACCTTCATGTTCTGGATCCGGTATTCCTGTGATTCCGGATTACAGCACCAGCGGCAGCGAAGAACGCAGCCCTTCAGGAACACGATGGTACGGATACCCGGTCCATCGTGTACTGAATATTTCTGAATATCAAAGATCCTGCCCTTTGTATCCAAATAGTCCATTCGTTACTCCTTTAGAAGCCCTGCTCAGTACGTCTGATGATATCGTCCTGCAGAGATCTGGAAAGTGTAGTGAACAATGCGCTGTAGCCTGCAACACGTACAACCAGATGTTTGTACTTCTCCGGATGCTTCTGTGCATCCAGAAGTGTTTCTCTGTCAACAACGTTAAACTGCATATGCATACCCTTCTGATCAAAGTATCCGCGGATCAGTGCTACGAATTTCTCCAGTCCTTCTCTTCCTGCAAGTGCTGACGGATGGAATTTCTGATTAAACAGTGTTCCGTTGGATACGATAAAATGATCCAGGCGGGATACAGAAGTTGCCGCAGCTGTCGGTCCCTTCACATCCTTACCGGCTGACGGGGAAACACCATCTGCTACCGGAGTATGTGCGTAACGGCCATCCGGTGTTGCACCGGTCTGTCCGCCAAGAGGAACGTTTGCAGATACAGGATAAAGTCCTGCCTGATAATGTCCGCCTCTCGGGTTCATATATTTCTGAAGCGGCTTGGTGTAAGTATAAGCCACATCTCTTGCAAAATAATCCACATCCGGGATATCGTTTCCAAACTTCGGAACCTCCTCGATCATCTTGTGGATCTCTTCGAATCTTGCTTTCTTCTCCGGAGATGGCTCTGTTCCGAGAGCTGCTGTCATAACAGCTGTTGCGGTCTGCTCATTTACGCTGATGCCATTCTCCTGAAGCTTCTGCATAACGATGGTGGTGATATCTGCTGCAGACTGTGCATCGATACCCTTGCCGTAGTTCCATGCCAGAGCCTCCTTCAGCTCTTCCATGGTCATCTTCTTTTCTTCATATACAAGTTTGCGGATCGCATACAGAGAATCTGCCATGTTTGCAATACCAAATCCCTGAGGACCTGTAAAGTTATAAACAGCTCCGCCTTCCTGAACGGATTTGCCTCGTTTCAGGCAGTCATCCACCATACAGGAAAGGAATGGAAGCGGACATCTCTCCGCATGTGCCACATCAATGGCATTATCAGCATTTACAAGCAGGGAAATGAAATATTCCATCTGTTTCTTATATGCATCATAGAACTCATCGAAGCTCTTCATCTCTGTGACATCGCCGGTCTGGACACTGATCTGTACCCCTTTGTCCATACCATTAGAGAAAACCATCTCCAGCGGACGGCACATGTTAAAGAATGCAGCGTCATGCCAGCCCTCTGTCTTACCTGCCTTCTGCGGTTCTACACAGCCGATGATGTTATATTCTCTGGCATCTGCAAGAGAAAGGCCGCGGTTCTGCAGTGCAGGAATGATAACCTCATCATTGTAATAAGCCGGAAGTCCGATTCCTGTTCTTGTAAGCTCTGCAGCCTTGATCAGGAATTCATGTGGTGATCCGTTCCATACTCTTACAGAAAGAGACGGTGCCGGAAGGTGCACATGCATAGACGCCTGGATGCACATAAAGGAGAGATCATTGGTCACATCCTCGCCATCCTTGTTCTGACCACCTGCGATCAGGTTCTGGAAAAGGCTGTAGCCTGCAAAGCCTTCTGCAGATGCAGCATCACGGCATTTATTCAGGTCGTTTAATTTTACCCATATACAGTCCATCAGTTCCTGGGCAAATTCTCTGGTAAGATTGCCTGCTTCCATATCACTCTTGTAATACGGATACATATACTGGTCAAAACGTCCCGGAGAAATAGAATGTCCGCTGCTTTCCATCTGGATCAGCTGCTGTACAAACCAGAAAGACTGGCACGCCTCATAGAAGTTACGGGCGCCCTTCGCCGGTACGCGTGTACAATTGGATGCGATCTGAAGGAGTTCCTGTTTTCTGGTCGGATCCTGACACTGATATGCCATCTGCTCTGCGAGCTCGGCATAACGATGTGCATAGTCAATAACTGCCTGACAGCTCATGATAACTGCTTCCAGGAAACGGGATTTCTTTGCGTAATCACCATCTCCTACATTACACTCATCCAGTTCCTTCTGAGCTTTGGCAATGATCCCTTCATAACCGATCGCCAGAACTTCTTCATATTTAACGGTTACGTGTCCTACACCATTGTAGAAATAGTTTCCAGGTGTAAAAATATTGTGGTCAATGGCAAGAATCGCTTCCGGTGCCATGTAGGATGTTGCAAGCTCACTGGTAGTCTTGCCTTTCCAGTATTTATGTACCTCACGGAGCTCCGCCTTGGTTTCCTCCGCAATATAAAATGGATCGGCTGTTCTGGTAGCCACTGTATCCAGCTCATCCTCCAGCCACTGGAAAGAATACTCCGGAAACGTCTGACATCCTCTCGGCGCCAAAGTGCTGCTTCCAACGATCAGCTCCTCATCACGGATGATGATCGGAATGTTGTGCAGGATGTGGGCAAATGCCTTGGCTCTGCGGGTGATGATCGGCTCGTCTTCTGTTGCTTTGTAAGACTCTGTGATCAGTTTTGCTCTGGCAGATTCGATCACCGGCATCTTTGCATAAAGATTATCTACAAGATGTGTGATCCTGTCTGTTTTCGGAACATCTGCTATATGAAATTTCTCCATGATTCTCCTTTCTCATAACCGGTTGTTTCTGATGATCTGTCTGCCTCTACGCTTCCAGAACCGCTCCTGTCCGGCTATGTGCTCATGTAGTTTTATTATACCTTACCCCTACTTCGATGTCAACGAAATCCAACATGTGTTTCTAGCTGTTTTTGTGGTTTTTATCGGTTGCGCCCTGTTGATTTTATTTGTTTTTTGTATTTTTATGTTTTTCTCTATTGACTTTGTTTTTCTGCTCTGCCATACTTGGATTTATATAGGAATTCCTTTGTTTTTCAGAAAAAATTTATGCAAAGTGGACATTCGTATTCCGCTCTGTCACATGTTCTCAAACAGTAAAAGAGGTGTATTTTTATGTATCTTTCTGATATGCATACCCACTCCATCGCCAGTGGTCACGGCACGGAATGTACCATCACCAACATGGCACGCGCAGCTGCCGAGAAAGGTCTCCGGCTTCTCGGGATCACTGATCACGGTCCCGGCACTCTGGCAGCCGGAACTTCCTCCTATTTCCGCAGCCTTACCTATTCTCCCAAAAAACATTTCGGTGTAGAATTACTCTACGGAATTGAACTGAATATCCTTGACCGCAGCGGAACGGTAGATTTAGATCAGGAATTATTATGTAAACTTGATTACGCCATTGCCAGCATGCATGCCTGGAATTACCGCTGCGGTACCAGAGCCGAAAACACAGAAGCTTTTATCAATGTAATGAAAAACCCCTGTGTAAAGATCCTCGGACATAGTGATAACACTCATTACCCGGTTAATTATGATGCGCTTGCAAGGGCTGCCAGGGAAACCGGCACGATCTTTGAGATCAACGAAGCTTCTCTTGCACCTTATGGCTATCGTGGCGACACAAGAGAAAACTGTTTCGAGATCCTTCGATGTTGCCGCAAATATGATCTGCCGCTGCTTCTTTCCAGTGACAGCCATGGCCCGGAGCATATCGGAGATTTTACCTGTGCTGCTGAGTTTGTTCATCAGGCCATGTTTCCGGAACAGCTGATCCTCAACAACCAGATTCCCAGACTCAAGGTTTTTCTCCAAACCAGAGAATGATCTTCTGTATCTTTTCCGACAGATAACAGATATTGTCCCCCAAAACAAAACAGGCCAGTTCAAACACAGGAATATACATTTTCCTGTATCTGAACTGGCCTGTTTTTTATTTTTCCCGCTGCTTCCGTACAATTTCCGCAAGCTCGCTATATTTACCTGTAACATATCCAAAATTTTCTCTTCTGTGAGGAAGCTTGCATTCGGTGCAATCTTTGATCCCGCTTTCCGTAAAGCGGAAATTACCACCACATTTATCTCCCAGTGCATATAAAGGGCAATAGCAGAACAGACAATTAAAATTCTCCGGATTTGCTCCTTTATGGCACGGAAAATACTCACAGTTTTTGTGGCTGAAGTAAGAGTATTCTTTGCCTTCCCAGTATGGTTTCTCCATGGCTCTTTTCTCCTCTCCTGACATAACCACACATAATTTTTTCCTATAAAAAAAGAGGTAGCGATGCCACCCCGGGGTAGAAATATAATCCGTTCATGAGTGCGCGGAGGGAACGAATGTATCCGGAGTAGTATCGCCTGCCATTTAATCATGTATAATTCATATGAACAGGCGCATTCCATAAAAAAATGCCTACTCTCGTAAAAAAGTAGACAACGTCCCAGGGGTGCGGAGTCCCTGAAATGGTTGTTACACTTTACACGGAAGTTTAACCTCGCCATAACAAGCAGGTTTCCTGGCTCCGGGATCATGGCTCCTCTCTCCTTCTCATACATACGTACAATGGACTATGAGATTCGCTCCTCCGTTACAGTGACCGGATCGCTCAGGTTTCACACCTGATTCCCTTTTCTGTGGACTTCTGATAATCAATATATAACTGTCAGCTATCCTCAGCACTTGCTATGTTCAATATGGAATTATACTGACATCATAATAACATCCTGTTAATTATATGTCAATACTGTTTTTAAAATTTATACATTTTTGAGCATATTTTGTTGCTGTTCATTCCGTTCCATGGGTTTTCAATATTTTTCCTGCCGTCAAAAACAGCCCGACAAACTGCTGTCGGGCTGCTGTATTTTTATTTTCTGTTGTACGTTCTTATTATACAAGACGTCTTACAGATACAATTGTTCTGTATGTAGCATCATTGCTAATCTTGATCCCGTCCTGAGAGTTCGATGCATGAACGATCTGGCCATTACCCATGTAAATAGCCACGTGCCCGCCATAGCAGATCAGATCTCCCGGCTGTGCATCTGCGTAGGATACTTCTGTACCTGCATTCTGCTGCTCATAGGAGGTTCTCGGAAGGCTGACTCCGAAGTTCGCATAGACACTCTGTACAAATCCGGAGCAGTCTGCACCATTGGTAAGGCTTGTTCCGCCCCATACGTAAGGATTCCCCACAAACTGTGTAGCATAATTCACAACAGAAGATCCGGAACCACTGCTGTAAGAAGAACTGTCACTGGCTGAGGATGTGTCCTCTTCATTAGATGTGTCCTCTGCACTTTCTTCAGATGCATCTGTGCTGTTATCGTAATCTGCGTCTGCATTATCCTCTGTATTCTCAGTATCCTCGGACGCATCATCATTCTCACCATTGTCTGCATCTTCATCCACAGCCTCGGTGTCATCTTCAGCAGTATCCTCATCTGCATTCTCGATCACGTCGCCGTCCTCATCGTACTGTCCGTCTTCGCTCTCGTCCGCCTCATCCTGCTGTGCTTCCTGCTCTGCCTGGCGTCTTGCTTCCTCTTCTGCCTCAGCCTGCGCTCTCGCTGCTGCTTCAGCCTCGGCCTGACGTCTTGCCTCTTCCTCTGCTGCAATACGCTCAGCCTCTAATCTCTGAAGCTCTGCAGTCTGCTCTGCAAGAAGGTTGGCATAATCTGTAGCCTGCTGCTGTGCGTAGGCAATCTCATTATCATAATCTGCGGATGTGGCACGCTTCTCATCCAGCTGTGCCTGCAGGTTCTGGGACTCTGCCTCATATTCCTGCTTCATTCCCTCCAGCTCTGCCTTCTCCTGTGTGTACTGTGCCTCCAGGTTTGCCACCTGCTGGATCGTATTGGAATATTTTTCAAGACTCTTACGGTCCTGCTCATAAGTTTTCTGTGTGTACTCTGCTCTTGTAAGAAGGTCAGACAGGTTCTCTGCATTCAGCATCATCTGGAACCATGCATCGTCTCCACCCTTCTCATAGAGATACTGGATACGTTTCTTCATTGCCTCATACTGTTTCTGCTTGGCATTTTTGGCCTTCTCAAGGTTGGTCTGTGTAGATGCAATGTCGGCTTCCTTATTGGAGATATCTCCCTCCAGTGTCTGGATCGAAACCATCACGTTTACAAGATTGGCATCAAGAGTTGAAATCTCGCCTTCAATCTGTGACTTCTGTGAGGAAAGCTCATCCAATCTGGAATAAGTCGCATTCAGCTGTTCGTTGGTCGCATCCATCTCCTGCTGAAGCGCTGCCTCATCTTCTCTTGTTGCGCTTACGCTGACTACCTGTGCTCCGCTGATGATGAGCGCCAGTGTCAGACATAATATCCTTTTCTTCATGACTGTTCACCCTCGCAATCTGATTCTAATTTAATACAGCGGATCTGACCATCCGCTTCGTTGGTTTTCTTTGTAATACTTTTGCAATATCTTGTTTCAATCTTTTTATATATTAACACAGTGTTATTTGGATTGCAAGGATTTTCTATTAATTAGTTTAAAACTTTGTAACATTTATTAATGATTTTGACATTAAAAAAGGAGAACCCGGGTTATCTCAGGTTCTCCTCTCACGTTTCTTATTGCTATTTGTTACATACAAATTTCTTTCAGCACATCCTGATCAGAACAGATCTGCAAGGATCTGATTGGCTGTCTTGTTCAGATATCCGTTGGGATCGGAAAGAGTGCTTCTGTTCCATCTGAAGTATGCACCGTTTCGGATATAGTTACCACTGGATTCATGATAGTCATATTTGCTGGCTCCAGGATACCTAGACATATAAGTTTCTGCCAGCTTGATCGCCTGGCTTCCGTAAGTTCCGCTTGGTGTCGGTGTTCCGGAAATCTGTACGCCGGCATTCGGTGTACAGTGGAGGATCACAACACTCTTATCGGAACACTGTCCGAGAACGATCCAAGTATGTCCGCTGTTGTATCCGATATCTCCCGGATAAAGCTTCCAGTTTGAGCTTGCCAGCTGAGACTGGGAAACAACGGTACCCATTCCCTTGCCGGAATACAAAGATCCAAGATTTCCGGAAACATCCGTGTACATAGGTCCACCGGATCTGCTCTGCATGATCTGATATACAGACCATCCTACAAAGCCGGAGCAGTCAAGGCCCTTCTGTTCTGTAGCTTCACTGAGATCCATATAATATCTGTAATTATAGGAGCTGGAATTGCTGTCATACCACTGTTTCCATTTTGGACTGATGCCCTTTCTGGTCGCATCTGACCAGTTGTGGCCGCCGCCCCATACGTAAAGAGTCTTTCCTACCGGAAGTAATGCATTGGCAAGGAAATTCTTGATGGTCCTGGAGCTTGTAACTGTAGTAGTGCTTGGATTGGTATCCAGGACACCGTTGCTGCCAAATGTATACTTCTTGCCATCGATCGTCTTCGTTCCCGTAGCCATGACACCGGTTGACGGATCGAAATAATATTTATATCCTTTTTTGGAATTTGTGACCCAACCGGTAGCCATCACGCCGCTCTTGCTGTAAAAATAATAGGTATCGCTGCCGATCTTCTTGAAGCCCTTATACATAGCTCCCGTGTTTGGATCAAAATAACGCTTCTGCTGTTTCTTATTCGTTGCCCAGCCCTTTGCCATAAAGCATTTGCTGGTAAAATATCTGGTCACATTCTTCTTGTCTGTAAGGAATACACTTCTGGCTGCAGCACCACTGCCTCTGTAAAAATAATATTTCTTATTACTGATCGTGGCCCATTTCGTTGTCATATATCCGCTGGTGGGATTAAAATAGCGGGTATTGTTCTTACTGTCTGTAAGCCAGCCTGTTGCCATATAGCCCTTGGCACCGTTGACATTATAAAAATATCGTTTGCCCTTGGAATCCTTAGCCCAACGCTTCATCTGCACGCCTGTGGATTTATTAAAAAAATATTTCTTCCCGTTCAGTGTAAGCCAGCCTTTTACCTTCTGGCCGTTCCGATAATAATAGGACTTTCCTTTTTCTGTCTTAAAGCCGTTTTTGGTCGCAGCCTGTACATCTGTTGCCGTTGTATGTACAGTTGCTCCGGCTGCAAAGAACATCAGAACAAAAAAAAGTCCCCAGAGTTTCCATTTTCTGCTTAATTTTCGCATACATACCTTCCTTTGATAGATAGATCATTGATATTTACTATTTCTTAAGTCCGACTGATCGTAAACGTTACAATTTTGTTACAATTTTACGTCCATATTATATAACATTCTTTACGGTCCGTCAACTCTTTCCTTTTCTTTCAGAAAAATCATCATCCAGGTATTACCAATGTTGATTTTATGCAGAAAAAAGCCCCGAAACATCAGAAATATTCACCGATGCTCCGGGGATATGATCCTTTATGCAGTTTTGCTCCTGTCTGTTACGGATCCTTACAGAAATTTTTTGCGAAGCTCTGCCCCATCAAGGGCACTTAAATATGCAGGTGCAACATCAAATACTGTCTTGCATCCCTTCTGTCCTTCCTGGTTCATGCGGTATGCAGCTCTTGCATAGGCAACGATCACAGAAGATGTGAACTCAGGATTGGAATCCAGCTTCAGGCTGTACTCGATCACATGGCTGTTCTCATTGTTCCAGCCTGTTTTTCCGCTGCGGATCACAAAACCGCCGTGTGGGATACCGCTGTGGTCACGATTCAGCTCTTCCTGGGAAATGAAATGTACCGTTGTATCATACTCGTCAAAGTAGTTCGGCATGGTCTTGATCTCTTCCTCGATGCGTGCAAGATCAGCACCTTCCTCAGCAACTACGAAGCACTCTCTTGTATGTTTCTGGCGTGTAGTAAGCTCCGGATTTTCTCCGTTTCTTACTGCCTCAAGTGCAGCTTCTACCGGAATGGTGTACTGCTTTGCATCCTTTACGCCTTTGATGCGGCGGACTGCATCAGAATGTCCCTGGCTGACACCCTTGCCCCAGAATGTGTAGTCGTTTCCATTTGTAAGGATCGCATTTGCATACATACGGTTCAGAGAAAACATTCCTGGATCCCAGCCTACGGAAATGATTCCTACATGTCCACTCTCTGCTGCTGCCTTGTCAACATTTGCAAAATGCTCCGGGATTTTCTTATGTGTATCAAAGCTGTCCACAACATTGAAATATTTTACATACTCCGGTGTCTGAACAGGAAGATCTGTCGCACTTCCTCCACAGATGATCAGGACATCGATCTCATCCTTCAGCTTCTCCGCATCTTTTACAGAATAAACCTTTGCGGTCTCTGTAAGGATCTTTACAGTCTCTGGATCACGTCTGGTAAATACTGCAACCAGCTCTGTATCCGGATTATGCTTGATGGCGCACTCCACGCCGCGTCCCAGGTTTCCGTAACCTAAAATACCAATTCTTATACTCATAACGATTTCCTCCTCTTTTCTCTGCAGTGCAGCATTTCCCGGACAGCACTGTGAATTTCTGTCAGAAAAAGCCTTCTGCGATCTATATCGCAAAACGGATCTGCAGGATCCGCCTTACAAACATATGGATATGCTGCCTTATGATATCCCCGATCTCAGTTTCAGGACATCGATGACAGACCTTTTTCCTGCATCAGCAGCAGAAAAAGCCGCCCGGCCAGCACATGAAACAGGCCATGGTCCTGCAGCAGGCATCACACATATCCCCTTCTGCAGTCGGCATTCCCCCAAAGGGATCCTGCCGCTGCTGATACCAGCCGCCACCGCCTTCCATTCTCTGGAGCAGCATACGGTACTGCATATTATCCGGTTCCTGACGGACTGCTTCACGGATCTGATCCAGAGCTGTTACATTATTTCCCATTCCCATATTTGCCATAGCAGCCAGGTAATACCATTCCCCATTTTTCTGACCAAGAGAATCCAGTACATTCATAGCTTCCTGAAAATGACCGCTCTGCACATAATTGGCGGCCGCCCTTCTGCGCATACTTTCCTCATCCTGATAGGCACTGGAACCGGCATTTCCGTAATTTCCAAAACCACCGTAATTTCCGTAGCCGCCATAGCCATTCTGGGAACTACTTCCGTACTCACGCTCTTTCATGATCTGCTCGTAAGCCTGCTGCACTTCTTTGAATTTTTCTTCGGCCTGATCCTTATTCGGATTATTGATATTGGCATCCGGGTGATACTTTCGGCTCAGCTTCCGGTATGCCTTTTTTATTTCATCATCAGATGCGTTTCTGGGAACTCCCAGCACGCTGTATGGATCTAACATTTTTTCTCTTTCTCCCGTTCTTCCCTGCGCTTCTGTCCGATCGCCGCAAAGCGGCACCAGACGCCGGAATATAAAATATTTCGAAGGATATCTCCGTATCGGAGGATCGGCAGCTTTTCAAATTCTCTGCAGCATTCTGCAAGCATCATCATAAGAAGCCGACGTACCTCTTCCTCGAACCCTTCTATCTTATATTTTTCAAGGAAAGGATTGTAATTTCCGTTTTCTGCATCTTTTTCCACATCGTCATAAGCATCCAGGATGTAGATAAATTTTCCGAGATAAAATCCCAGACGGCGCAGGGACGATTCCCAGACATCCTTACGGAAGGCCAGAATCTCTTCCATGATACGTCCGGAACACCCGGCTACACGGTCCACATCGGTTTCCCCCTGTTTTTCCAGGGAAGAAAGCTCCTCCAGCGCGTTTCGGATTCTTTGGATCTTCGCCGGATAAGCGGACATATGCATATTTCCGCAATTCTTCAGAATTCCTGCATATGCATAGCGCAGTGGTTTGTGTTCATCCTGCCAGTCATCCATACATTTGTAATAGGTAAGGATCACATTCATATCCGCACAGTACTCAGTTACTGTATTTTTGCGCACCGGCTGGGGCTTCAGCGGATGGACCACACACCTTGAGGTTCCCTTCTTCGTTGGCGGCTCATAAAGGCCGCTTAAAAGAAGGACCACAAATGTCATATCATAAGTCAGTGAGATCTGTCCCGGTATCCCGTATCTCTCCCGCAATTCTCTGCAGAGGCCGCAGTAAAAAGAACGGTACACATCAAAATCCTTGAATTTTATTTCCGGTTTATTAACGGTCACATATCCGAACATGTCAGCTCCTTTTTACGAATTTTGTGTGGCATTTCGGACATTCGATCTCGATCTTGCCCTTTCCCTTTGGAATACGTATCTTCTGTCCGCAGCCCGGACAGCTGTAGATGTGATGGGTCTTTCTCTGCTTCATCAGATCCTTTTCTTTATTAAAGCGAAAACGGAACTTTGACGTCATCTGAAGGAATTTCTGATTTTCGGCATAACGCTGCTGGATATTTCTGGAAAAAATACGTATATATGCATATACGATCGCTGCGACCCCGAGAATGTCAAGGGTGCTGCCGACAGTTCTGCTGAATATATTGGCAAACATTGCCAGAATGATCAGAACCAGTGCGACTCCCATGGTGAACCTAGAAAGATCATCCACTCCATAACGTCCCTGCATAAATTTATTGAATTTGTCTCTCATATGATCTGCATCTCCTTTTCACTGCCATACGGCACTGCCAAAAAATTTCCGTAAAAAAATCCGGATGGCAGTTCCTAACGGTCATTGCATACCTGGAAAATGTAGAATTTCAGATAATAGGACTCATCTGCTGACCAGAGGATCGGATGATCCGGTGCCTGTGTACGGTACTCTACCTGGCGCAGTCTCTTATGGACATTCTTCGCTGCCTGACCGATGGTCTGTGTAAACAGCTCATACGTCATAAAATGAGAGCAGGAACAGGTCGCCAGAAATCCGCCGTCCTTTACAAGACGCATTGCACGGAGATTGATCTCACGGTATCCCTTGATGGCATTTTTTACAGAGCTTCTGGATTTCGTAAATGCCGGAGGATCCAGTACCACAACATCAAATTTCTCTCCCTTCTCCTCAAGCTCGGGAAGAAGTTCAAAAACATCCTCACAGAGGAATTTCACTGTTCCGTCCAGGCCGTTCAGACTGGCGTTTCTTCTTGCCTGCAGGACTGCAGTTTCCGACGCATCCACACCAAGAACACTCTGTGCCCCTGCAATTCCCGCATTCAGTGCAAAAGAGCCGGTATGTGTAAAGCAGTCCAGAACCTTCGCCCCCTTGCAAAGCTTCTGGATAGCAAGACGGTTATATTTCTGATCCAGGAAAAATCCGGTCTTCTGCCCGTCCCTGATATCTACTTCATATTTCACACCGTTCTCTTCAATCTGAACAAGTGTCGGAAATTCTTCTCCGATAAATCCCTTGGTAAGTTCCATTCCTTCCTGGCGGCGTACCTTTGCATCACTCCGCTCATAGACTCCACGGATCCGGATCCCATCCTCAGCAAGGACTTCCTTCAGTGCATCTATGATCGTTTCTTTAAGACGATCGATTCCCAGTGCAAGAGACTGTACAACAAGCACATCTGAAAACTTATCCACAACAAGACCCGGAAGAAAGTCTGCTTCTCCGAAGATCACACGGCAGCTTCCGGTATCTACTACCTTCTTACGATACTCCCATGCGTCGCGGACACGTTGTTTCAAAAATTCCGGACTGATCTCTGTACGCTCATCTCTGGTAAGCATACGGACTGTGATCTTGGAATTGGTGTTGATAAATCCTCTTCCCATTGGATATCCGTCAAAGTCCCGGACCAGAACGATATCTCCGTTCACAAAGCTTCCCATGATGCTTGCGATCTCATTGTCATATACCCAGAGGCCTCCTGATTTCAGGAATCTGCCTTCGCCTTTTTTTAATGTTACTACTGCCAGGCTCATAAATTCTACCTTTTCCCTTTCTCGTTTCCCTGTCACGGTTTGCGATGTATGAGTCCACAAAACCGATTTACGGTCAATTTTATCACAGAAAAATCCATTTTTCCAGTGCTTACACAAATCCTTGTCGTAAATCACAAAATTTTCATGATATCTTTCCTGCACGACAAAAAATACCACAGCAGAGGTTGTTTTCTCTGCTGCGGTATTTTTTATCTCTTTTTCTGTAAATCTTTTATTCTGCTGCGGATTCCTCAGAAGAGTCCGTGTTCTCGCCGTAAAGACCTGCCAGATATTTCATGGTTTCTTTATAAAGTGTCTGCTTATCTTCCTGGGGAACATCTGCAAGAATAGCTGCTGTCACGTCTGTGGCCTCTGTGGCCTCCTGGGAACTGTCAATACTGAACAGCTTCTTCAGCTTCTGATCCATCATATTCAGCTCTGTACTCTGATATTTTTCTGTACCATCTGCCTCATAGGATTCTGTACCATCCTTCAGGATATCATAATAATCCTTCTCAACAGTTTCTGCCACACTCTTCGCTGTCTGCTCATCCAGTGTTACCGTTGCCACTGCCTCTGTATCCTCCGTTGCAGCGAGAAGGGAATCTGCATCTCCCTCATACTCGCCTTTTACAAAGAGGACAAATTTATCATAATTGTTCTTTGCTTCTTCACTGAGCACGGAAGTATCGTTTTCTGCACTATCTGCCTGGTCTGAGCCCTCTGTACTTTCTGAAGATTCTGTATCTTCTGTTGCCTCCGGGATTCCGGTCTCATCGGATGCAGCCTCATCAGAAGCGCTTTCATCTGTGCTGTTCTCGTCAGAAGCACTTTCGTCTGTACTGCTCTCGTCGGATGCACTATCCTCTGTACTGCTCTCATCAGAGGTACTTTCGTCTGTGCTGCTTTCGTCCGAGCTTTCCTCATTGCTATAGGTTCCGTCGTCGGTAGCATCCGGGATTCCGGTCTCATTGCTTGTATCCTGAGAATCTGCTCCTGTTTCTTCCTCAAGACCCGGATCCTCTGTGGAGCTCTGGATCACATCGTCACCAAGAATGCTGTCATTTACATTGTTGACGATATCATCAGAAGAATCTGCATCCACATCTACGGTTTCATCACTGCTCTCGCCATCCAGCGTATCATCAGAGGAAGAAGTCTGGCCTGTGGTATTGGCATCTACCTGCTCCAGTGTTTCCTTCACATCATCATAATTGTAATCCTGCTGTGAGATCTGCTTCAGAAGAGACACGATCCTGTCAATATCGTCCTGGCTTACGGAAATATTGTTCTGCTCAGCCACATTGATGACAATATTCTGAATCTCATCTGCATTCTGTACTCCGTTCTGGATCACATCCATCTTGGACTGGTTTACAACTGTTGTCGCCTCATTTTTACCAACCTTATCTGCAAGCTCACCGGTGGTTACGATCTCCTGGTTGGCAAGCTTCGTCTTGGTCTCATCCAGCTTCTCTCCACTGGCCTTCTCATATGCCATCTGGATGCCGGTAAGTGCACCTGTTCCGGATACTTCCATCGGGCAGGCAGCAACTACTTCACAGTTCTTCACACCGGATGTGGAAAGTGTCGTTGCGATCATATTACCTGTCACCCAGTTCAGATTTGCTGTGCGGACCTTGATCCCGCCGGACTGTGTAGGCTTCACATAGGCACAGCTCAAAGTTCTGGAACCGATCTGTGACTGTGGTGCGATATTATCCAGGTGTTTATGCTCATCCTCATTTGTAATGGTCATCACCTGCACCTGATCGGAACTTACATTAAAATATTTCATCATTGTCTGCTTCTGGGCATCCGTAAGATCTGCTCCAAGTGTTACTACCTTCGAGGCATCTGCAAATACGGGATTTACACTTCCTGCCACAAGGCATGCACTGCAGAGCAGAGCTGCGATCATGTTTCTTTTTTTCATTGATCTTCCCTCCATATATTTTTTCGGATCGATTGTATCTACTTAACTTTTGCGGTGTAAAGCGGACATTCCTCTTCGTTACTTACATCTCCACGAATGCGAGCGCTTCACGATCTGTCGTTCTTGTCATATTATAACACAGCTGCTGAAATATTTGTAATTTATATTATATAAAAAACGCTGCCGGAAATTATATTACTCATTTCTGACAGCGTTTTATTGCTTTTCTCATTTTCCCAGAGAACTTATCTGATCTGGTTTAATTTTCCGGTTTCTTTTGCTTTTTTCAACAATTCCCGGTTTTTTTCATTCATGATACCAAAATCCTTCAGCGGACAGTACACTTTTTCACATTTTCCCAGGAACTCCAGTGCTTCTTCAAAGGCAGACTCCGAAATGCATTCAAAAGGCTTCTCCGTGATCACTTTTGCAGCCAGTTCTTTTGCCACCTGATAATCCGCATCATTGGTATGGAGAACTCCGGTCACAAAAGGAATCCCCTGTCGCTGCAGCTTCCGATATACCGGAATCCCGCTTCCATTTCCTCCGATCACAAACACCTCCGGTTTTCCGGCCGGAGGTTCCATTTCCACGCAGCCGAATTCTGCATTATAGCTTCCACGGGTGATGCCATAAAGCTTCCGAATATAATCGGAAGTAAAGATTTCCTCCGGTGCACCATATTTCTCAATGTGATCTCCATGAACACAGATCACCTGGTCAGAAATCTTCTGGGCAAGATCCAGCTCATGAAGGGACATGATCACCGTCATCTGTTTTTCCAATACCATCTTCTTCAAAATGGCAAGAAGCTCCAGCTTATGCCGGATATCCAGGAAGGAGGTCGGTTCATCCAGGATAATGATCTCCGGTTCCTGGCAGATGGCGCGTGCCAGAAGGATACGCTGTCTCTGTCCGTCACTGATGGCTGTAAAATCCCGATCCTTCAGATCCCAGGCGTGAACCATCTCCATGGCACTTTTAACTTTTTCCTTGTCCTCTGCGGAAAGGATCCCGAGAGTTCCGGTATAGGGATATCGTCCGGTGGATACCACATCCTCACAGGTCATAAGCTCCGGTCGCATGCGCTCGGTAAGTACTACAGCCAGTTTTTTTGACACTTCCCTGTTGGTCATCCGGCTCATCTGTTCCTGTTCCAGATATACCGTTCCGCTGATCAGGGAAAGCTGTCTTGTGATACTCTTCAAAATAGTAGATTTTCCGGCACCGTTGGGACCGATCAGTGTCAGGATCTCTCCTTTATTCAGCTGAATATTGATCTCTTTGATCAGCGGTTTTCCATCATAGCCTACGGTCAGCTGATCTGTATAAAAAAAATATGATTTCATCGTTTATATCCTCTGCTGTCTGCGAATCATGATATAGATAACTACCGGTGCTCCGAAAACTGCTGTCACAGAACTGATGCTCAGCTCCGTCGGTGCAAATACAGTTCTTGCGATCAGGTCACAGAACAGGCAGAACACTGCACCGCCCAGAAAACAGGCCGGGATCACAAGCAGGGGTTTGGCAGTCTTCAGGAGACTTTTTGCAATATGAGGCACAGCGATCCCCACGAAGGAGATCGGCCCTGCAAAAGCGGTCACACAGGCAGAAAGAATACTGGAAAGCAGGATCAGAAGTATCCGGAAAGCCTTGATATTAACTCCCATATTCTGCGCGTAAGTCTCCCCCAGCTGATAGGCGCTGATCGGTTTTGACATAAAAAATACGATCACCATAGTAAGAAGTACCACAACAGCCATAGTCTGCACATTTCCCCAGGTCATACCGGAAAAGCTTCCCAATGACCAATTGTGAAGATTGACTATGTTGGAATCATCTGCAAAGGTCACCACAAAGTCTGTGATGGCCGAACAGATATAGCCGATCATAACACCACTGATGACCAGCATGGACATATTGTGGACTTTTTTTGCCACAAGGAGCACAAAGCCCATGGAGATCATTGAGCCTGCAAAAGCAGCCAGGATCATGGCACCGGAACCGATGGACACCGATCTGCTTAAAAAAAAGATCATCAGAAGCGCCACGATCAGCTTGGCACCGGAAGAGATTCCCAGTACAAAGGGTCCCGCGATAGGATTGTTAAAAAAGGTCTGCAGCAAAAATCCGGAAACAGAAAGTGCTCCGCCAAGGATGATAACTGCCAGTATCCTGGGAAGACGGATCTCCCAGACGATATTATAAGAAGTTTCATCTCCCTGATGCCGGAATATGATATTCAGGATCTCCTTCACAGAGAGGTGGATACTTCCTGAATTTACATTCCATATAAATAAAAAGATCAAAAGTACCGCAAGGATCACAAAAGAGATCCCGTATCGGACTGCGCGTTTTCTGTCATTCATTTTTCTGGTACACTCCTCTTCTGTTTTGTTATCCTGTCCTTTCGTTTCCTGCTCACAGGTGGAAACCGGCAAAGGAGTTAAAGCGAACACTGGAATTTATTTTAGTTTATGCATATAGGTCAGCTCATCCAGAGAATCATCGTCTGTAGTCAGCATGGTGTGGATATCCTCAATCATGGTTCCAAGTCCGGTGGTTTCCTGGAAGAGATTTTTGCCTGTGCACCAGACATTTCCGTTCTTCACTGCCTTGAAATCTGCAAGAAGCTTACTTTTGGAAAGAAGCTCATCAATGGTCTTAAGTTCCCCGTCAATCGTACTGTTATAGATGATATAGTCTGCATCCTTCGCCTTGGCATAAAACTCTTCCATCTGCATATTCATGGTGGAAAGAGCATTGTCATTTACTCCCGTATCCTCCGGAACATAATTTCCTCCTGCGAGAGAGATCATTTCCGAAACATAGTCGCCACTTTTTCTTATATTTACCGCACCTACGGAGTTGATATAAAAGAACGCTACGGTCTTGTCTGTTTTATCTGCTGTGAGAACCTTATCCAGCTTGTCCGTCTGCTCTTTGAAAACCTTTTCTGCTACATCTTCTTTTCCCAGAAGAACTGCGTAAAGCTTCATCCACTCGGTCCTTCCAAGAGGATGACTCTCATAGCTGGAACGCTCTACCATTACAGGGATCCCGAACTGCTCCAGCTTCTCCTGTACCTCCGGATTGTGATGGATCATGGTGGATTCAATGGCAAGGTCACAGCCCTCGTTCAGGATCAGCTCGTAATCCGGAGCACTGTACTTGCCGGCATAAATCATCTTTTTCTGTTCCATGGCGTCCTTTGCTTCCTGGATATACCATCCGTCTTCCTTGGTTCCGGAAAGCTTGATGCTGTCAATCCCGTCGATAGCGCGGAAAAGATCCATGGCCGAGGTTGCTACCAGATAGATATTGTTTATGGGCTGCTGCAGAACCGCAATGTCAGGATCCAGCCCCTCCGGTGCTTTCTTGCCTTCGGGAACTACAAGAAACTGTCCTTCCTGATCAATGGTGAGCAGCGCATAGCCATCGTTGTAGTAATCCACATTAAATTCCTTTGCGTAGGAAAGATCCATACTGTGGTCAAAGGTAAGGCCTGGAATATCCGCAGGCTTATGTTCTGTCTCTGCTGCCTGCACTGCAAAAGCACACCCCAGGATCAGGGTCAGCGTCAGAAATATGTATGAAATTATTTTTTTCATTTTTCTTCCTTTTTCATGCTCGAAGAATCAAAATTCAGGGTATACTCAATCTCGTGAGGAGTACTCATGGCTACAGTATCTGCAGTCACTTCCATTTCTGCGTCAAAGACTGTGACCGGGATCTCAAATGTGGAGTTTCCGTCTTTGTTCACCGGCTCATATTTTTCGCCGTCCACGATCATGTAATCATAATTCGGACTGCTCCAGATGATGGTTGCCGTAGCTTCTTTGTCCTTGATCTCTACTTTAGCTGGAGATTCTACAGATGCTCTTCCTGTTCCGCCTGTAAGGGTTACATCCGTCTCATAGGTTCCGTCCTCCAGCTTCAGCTCTTCCGGTTTTTTCCCTTCGGATTTTTTGTCGTCAGAGGTTTTTACAGGATTCTTTACGCTGACTTTATGGTCGTACCATTTGCCTTTTTCTCCCAGGAGCGCCACGTTAAATTCCTCACCAATGGCCGGTACCGGGATATCAAATCCGTAAACCTCCTCTGTATAACCATCGCTGTACTTCACTGTATCTGTGGTCGGCTCAATGATCTCTGCTCCGTCCTTCTGGGCATCCTCGGCAGTTCCCGCAAACAGGTTAACGATCTTCTTGGAAACCAGACTTACGTGGATGGTCATTTTGCCATCTTTGACCGTGAGCTCTCCTTTTTTGTCATTGGCCTCATTTACATGAAACATGCTGCTGTCTGTACCAAACTCTGCTGTATAAACGCCATCTTCCAGGGTATCTGCTTTGGCTGCATCTGTATCCTTTTCTTCGGAAGCTTCTGCTTCCTCACCGGACTCTGTTTTTGTTTCATCTGTTTTTGCCATCGCAGGCACAGAGCCCAGCACCAGGACTGATGCACTTGCCATTGCAAGAATTAAGTTTACATAGCGTTTTTTCATGATAATCTTCTCCCTTCCATAGATACAGCAATCTGCCCGGAAAACAGTCTTCCTGATCTTTCCGGGCAGTTACATTGATTTCTTATAGGTATCTGAACTCACTCAGATATTTTTATATTTATTATTCTGCGGACTCCTCAGCAGAATCAGCCTCTGTATCTGCTGCTGCATCAGAATCTGCGGACTCCTCAGTGCTTCCCAGAGAATCGATGGCTGCCTTTGTATGCTCTACATAAAGCTTCTCAACTGCTTCGATTCTTCCAAGACCCTCGATCTGGCAGTCAACCTTATCGAAGTTTCCGGATGCTACAAACTGGCTCTTCCAGGAATCCTCCTCATCACCGGCCATATCGTTATTTGCATGGTCTCCGGCAACAACCATCAGCGGACGAAGAACAACGTTCTTGTATCCTGCTTCTTTTACCTTCTCGATAACCTTGTCGCAGGCTGTATCTTCCGGCTTACCCTCTACAGTACCGATGAATGCGTTCTTCAATCCAAGGTTTTCCATCTGTGTCTGCATCTGATCGTATGTAACGTTAGCTGTATGAGATGTTCCATGTCCCATGAATACGAATGCTGTGCCAGCCTCAGCTGCTGCATCCATGCTGTCAAATCCGGCCTCTTTGCAAGCCGTATCTGTGATCGCCTGAGCAACGGCTTTCTTGTCATCATTGATCACAGTTGCATCGTCTCCAACCTCACCGAGCATTGGCTCTGCGATAGCTACAGACTCGAATTTATCTTTATAGCCATTGATCGCTTCTGTCATCTCATCGTACTCAGCACCATGCATCAGATGGGTAGGCTGTACAACCAGATTCTTAACACCATTCTCTACTGCACGGTCAAGAGCCTGCTGCATGTTATCGATCACTTCATCATCTCTTGCCTCTACATGGTTGATGATGATCTGTGCTGTAAATGCTCTTCTTACAGACCAGTCCGGATAAGCTTCTGCAAGAGCATCCTCGATTCCCTTGACATCCTCTGCACGGCTGTCATTGAAGGAAGTACCAAAGCTTACAACAAGAAGTTCATTCTCACCGATCTCATCCTGGTTACGCGGATCGTCCTTGGAAGCATCTCCTGTGTCACGTCCGAAATAATCCGGATCTGCATTCTCACCCTCTACCAGTTCTTTCTGAGCATCTGTCAGAGCATCCCATGCTTCTTTGGCTGCCTTGCAGTCCTCATCTGTTGTGTCGTTTCTTTCCTGTACATAGATCTTGTCGATCAGAGCTGCTACATTATCTGCTGCTTCCTGATCTGCATCAGAAGCCTCTGTGGTATCAGCTGCCTCAGCGTTCTCTTCTGTAGCAGAATCCTCTGCTGCCATTGCTGTTGTAGCCGCACCCATAGAGCATGTCATGGAAACTGCGAGCATCAGAGCTAACATTGTTTTTCTTTTCATTTCTCATTGTCCTCTTTTCATGTATTTCCAGAATACTGATATGTACAAAAAAGCAGCAGCTCTCTGCGGCCGCCTGCTCACACATGATTCTCTGCGCAATACAAATACATAAAAAGAAGTTCTGTATTGTTATGGAGAATACCGATTCGTAAACCGCGAATCCCTGGATCTCACAATAAGGCAGTTCTCCTGACTTGGTTCCACGCTGCTTTCCCTTCCCGGTCTCCCAGTGGTTATAAAAGCAGCTCCCCTTTCACAGTGACGGTATCGTTCCGGATTCTCACCGGATTCTCTTTTGCACATCCGACTGGATGCAACCTTATCATTATAACATTTGCACATATTTTCTTTTACCTGGTTATCTAACTTTTACCACAAACTCACAAATTTGTCAAGATTGATGTCAGACGATTCACGGTTTTCTGTGATCTTCGCTCACAAAAAACACCTCACGAAATATTACCAGTGAACAGTAACCGGTTTTCTCCCTGTATCTGTCAGTTATTATCAGAATACTTTCTCCAATATTCATGCATATCCTGCATAAAAAACAGCCCCTTTCTGTCATCACCCTGATATCAGAAAAGGACTGTCTTACACTGGATATTCGCAATCCGCTTCGCTACTTGCTCATAACAGATAAACTGCTCTGCAGTTTATCTGTTAAAATACTCCTGCTCCAGGTATCTGGCTACGTAGATTCCGCTGGCAGATGCATGGGACAGAGAATGGGTCACGCCGCTACAGTCTCCGATAACAAAGAGACCCTTGTGGCAGGTTTCCAGATTTTCGTCGATCTCGACCTCCATGTTGTAGAATTTAACCTCAACGCCATAAAGCAAAGTATCATCATCTGCGGTTCCCGGTGCGATCTTATCCAGAGCATAGATCATCTCGATGATGCCATCCAGGATACGTTTCGGCATAACAAGACTTAAATCTCCCGGTGTCGCAGAAAGTGTAGGTGTTACGAAACTTTCCTCAATACGGGCTTTTGTGCTTCGTCTTCCGCGGATCAGATCTCCAAACCGCTGTACCATAACACCACCGCCAAGCATATTGGAAAGTCTTGCAATGCTCTCACCGTATCCGTTGCTGTCATGGAACGGCTCTGAGAAATGCTTGGATACCAGAAGGGCAAAGTTTGTATTGTTGGTATGCTTTGCCGGATCTTCGTAGCTGTGACCGTTTACTGTGATGATACCGTTGGTATTTTCATTCACGACAACACCTCGCGGGTTCATGCAGAAGGTACGGACCATATCCTCAAACTTCTCAGTTCTGTAAACGATCTTGCTCTCATAAAGCTCATCTGTCAGACGGCTGAAAACCTCTGCCGGAAGCTCCACACGGACTCCAATGTCCACACGGTTGGAAAGAGTCGGGATCTTAAGCTCTGTACATACCGTCTCCATCCATTTACTTCCGCTTCGTCCTGCGGAGATGATACAGTAAGTTCCCTCGTAACGCTCATCTCCTACAAAAACTGCATAACCGTCTTCAGTTTTTTCTACTTTGTCAACAGATGCGTCAAAATAGAAGTCCACATGGTCTTTCATTTTTTCATAGAGGTTCTGAAGCACCACATAGTTGATATCTGTTCCCAGATGGCGGACTGATGCATCCAAAAGATGCAGGCCGTTCTGAAGGCAGAGCTTACGGATCTCGCTGTTTGTGGTAGAATAAAGTTTGGTTCCCTCACCGCCATGCATCAGGTTCAGTTTATCTACATATTCCATCAGCTCTGTGGCTGTATCCTTGCCGATATGCTGGTACAGAGTTCCGCCAAACTGATTGGTGATATTATATTTTCCGTCGGAGAAAGCGCCTGCACCGCCAAATCCCTTCATGATCGCACAGGTTTTGCAGTGGATACAGGATTTTACTTTCTTTCCGTCGATGGGACATTTTCTTTTTTCCAGAGGATGACCAGCTTCAAAAACCGCGATCTTTTTCTCCGGATCATTATTCATCAGTTCATAGGCCGCAAAGATTCCACCGGGACCTGCTCCTACGATCAGTACATCATATTTCATAAATAAAAACTCCTTATCTTGTATTGCACATTTTCAGTACTTTGTTTTTGCATAAACCCTGTCTATTCTACAACAAGTGTGTTCAAAAGTCACCTGTTTTTTCGGAACCTTCCGATCTTAAGCTTTTTTCCATCTGTTTCCACGGTAATAGCACCGTTTTTCATGGTGTATTCCACCTGACTTCCGGCCGCTTTAAGCCGCTCTACGGTTTCCGGTGACGGATGTCCGTAGGTGTTAGTGAGCGAACAGGAAATGATCGCCACTTCCGGCTTTATTTTCTCAAGAAATGCTTCTGTGGTAGAATAACGGGAACCGTGATGTCCCACCTTCAGACAGTCAACATCCTCAAGCCCCCCGGCTGCCAGAAGCTTTTTCTCCGTATCTGCACCGATATCTCCGGTAAAAAGCATCTGAAAATCTCCAAAAGACAACTCCATCACCATAGCTTCCTCATTCACATCTTTTCCTGTGGCATCTTTCTCCGGCCACAGAACAGAAAAAGATACTTTGCCGCAAGGCAGCTCATCCCCTTTTCCTGCTGTCATGACCTTAACTCCGGCTGTTTTTGCTACCTCTGCAAGCTCCCTCCACGCATCTGGTCTTTCCGCCCAGGCAGGCAGGATCAGATATCCGGCCCGGATGGTTGTAAGACCTTTTCCCATATATTCCAGAAGCTCCTTCACACCGTTGATGTGATCCTGATCTGTATGGGAAATAAAAATCCCATCCAGCCAGGAAATCCCCTGACTTTTCAATGCCGGCAAAAGGCAGTATCTTCCAAGCTCCGACTGGCTGCTGCTTCCTCCGTCGATCAGAAAATGGTGATCCTCCGGAGTCTCCACAAGGATACCGTCACCTTGTCCTACATCCAGGCAGATCACCTTCAGACTTCCTGTTGGATGATATCCCAGTATCAGGATTCCGACTGCCAGAAAAATACCGGCTGTTATCCGGATAGCATGTAGCTTCCGGCAACCTGCTTCCGCCCGCTCCTCTGATAACTCCGTTTCCTCACTGACTGCTTTTTTCTTCCGGAGCTGTTCTTTTATATACTGCCCCATAAACAGAACTGTGATCAAAAAGCCATAATATACCAGAATCTGCCATATTTCCGGCTCCCCTCCGATCCAGGTACTCCATCCTGATCTTCCTGCCAGACTGCAGAGATATTCATAAAAAAGCAGCAGTACCCTTGCCGGCAGGATTACCAGTTTTGCCGCAGGAATACTGAAAATCCCCAGTAGCAGCGCCGCCATTCCTCCAGTCAGTACCAAACCCACGCTTGGAAGCACCAGCAGATTCAGGATAAATCCGGCAATAGAGATTTCTCCGAAAAATTTCAGCATCACCGGCAGCGTTACAAGCTGAAGAGCTACAGGACTTACCAGTGCCTTTGTCCATTTTTTCTCCGCTCCTGCAAGAGCACAGAGCTTTTCCGCAGCGATCCCCATTCCCAGAACACAGCCAAAGGACAGAAGAAATCCACTGTCCAGGAGATAGGCCGGAGATTCCACAAGGATCATCATGGCAGTTACGGAAAGAGCACTCATCATGTCATAGATCCGTCCGGTGATCCTGGCTCCCATGGCGATCAAAAACATAGTTACTGCCCGCATGGTGGAAACACTCCCTCCGGTCATGATCCCATACTGCAGCATCACTCCCAGAGAAAAAATCCCGGCAGGCCAGATTCCCAGTCCCATCTTCTTCAGAAGGTTATAAAGTCCCATTCCCAGAATACTGATATGGAGCCCGCTGATGGCAAGGATATGTATGATCCCGGCCAGCTGATAGCGCATCTGTATTTCCGGATCCAGCTCCTGTTTGTCTCCAAGCGTCATGGCACAAAAAACAGGCGCATCTTTTCCTGCTGCTTCCTTCAGAATCTGCCTGCAGCTTTCTTTTATCTCCAAAAGGAGCTGCCTGTAGCCGGAATACACTGCTGTTTTCTTTTGGAGCACAGCGTTCTTCATAAAATAATAAATATGACGACAGGCATAATACTGCCGGCTGTCAAAGCCCCCAGGATTCGCAGGGCCTTCCACTCTTTTCAGCGTTCCTTTGACCAGTATCCGCATTCCGGGTTTCAGATCTTCTTCTTTTTTGAGGAATATTCTTACATTTTCAATTGGAAATTTTTTTGACTGATGGATAAGATATGTTTTTTTCAGATAAACAGACTGGGAAAATTCTGTGTTTTCATGCTGTTCCACCTCCCCGCAGATCATGGAACCAGGGTGCGCTTCGATCTGTTCCTGCACATTTAACGGAAGGGGATTCCCCCTGATCAGAGAAATCCCCATAAGCTCCAGTGTGCCAAGACTCAGCATCATAAGAAAACACAAAAGACACATCGGCCGTTTCGCCATAAATGTTCTCCCGTTTTCTGATATTTTGAAATGTTTTATTTTTTCTATTCTTTTTTAGCCTTTGTGTGTGCCAGCAAGCTGTCGTTCCATTCATAGAACTTATAAAGCTGCATATTCTGGCCAAAGGTCACTTCCTTGTTTCCTTCGATGGAAATCTCAACTTTGTCCACATCCGTTGCCGCGATCAGCGTATTTACCACCGAATACACGGCAATCTGTTCCGAAACATCCAGCGCATAATCCTGAAATACGGAATTATAATCCACATAGCAGATTCCGTTTGCTCTCGTCAGGGAAAGTACCTCTGAATTCTCCGGTATTGTAGGATAATGTCCTTTTTCCAGCGGACCTCTTGCAAGCTGCTCCAAAACCACCGTAGCCTTCGGAAGATTTCGTCTGTAGCGGACACTTCTCTGTTCCGCTACCAGTTTATCTCCGTTTTTATTTGTGAAATACAAAGTAAAGGTGTCATAGCTGTACACATCCCCATCGGACCCGGAAAACTCCACAAAGGTGTCGTTGTTCATGGCTCCCACTTCTTCACCCCTGGTATCTGTCAGCGGCTTTTTACCCACATAGATTTCCACAGAATCTACTCCTGGAACCTGTAAAAAGATCTTCACTATACCTGCCCGCACCAGAAGTTCCCTGGTACGTGACATTTTATCATAGGCCTCATTGAATTCTACGTTCAGGACTCCATCCTGTATGGAATAAGAAGAAATCTTTACCCCATCCGGAAAAAGTGAGATTCCGTCTTCCCGGGTCTCACGGTTATTCAGACTCTCGGAAAAATTGCGCAGCATCACTTCTGTTGTTTCCTTCTCCGGAGTATATTTTTCTTCTTTCAGTCTCGTTTCATCGCTGTTGATATAATAAAATCTATACTGCTGTTCTTCGTTTTTATTTCTTCCCGACAAACCTATGAAAGCAACCAGACCAAAAAGGATGCAGGCAGCGGCCACACAGATGATCAAAATCGTTTTTTTCATGCTGTACCTCCTAGGACGGGATATAGGACAGCGGGATCTTCACGGTAAATGTGGTTCCCTCGCCCTCTTTGCTGGATACCTTGATGATCCCATGATGCATGGCTATAGAACTTCTTGTAATAGCAAGTCCAAGACCGGTTCCGCCGATCTCTCTGGAATGGGATTTATCCACACGATAAAAACGCTCAAAGATCCGTTCAATGGAATCTTCCGGTATTCCCAGGCCGGAATCTGCAACTGTCACATAGAAATCCTTATGATCCGCATCCAGTGTTACGCGGACCCATCCCTCATCTACATTGTATTTGATGCCATTTTCGACCAGGTTACTGATGGCAAGGGTAAATTTCACCTCATCCACATCTGCGGTTACCGGTCGGAACGAATCCAGAATCAGGTCAATCCTTCTCTGATCTGCAATAGGACGGAGACGCTTCAGGATATTCTCCAGCAGCTCATTGATATTCATATTGCTGATATTCATATCTGCTGCTTTTTTGTCCATTTTTACCAGGGAGAGCAGATCGGTGATGATCTTGTTCTCTCTGTCAATCTCTTCTGTGATATCAGAAAGAAATTCCTGATACAGTTCCTCCGGAACCCCCTGCTGTCCTACCAGCGAATCCGCCAGAACCTTCATTGAAGTCATAGGTGTCTTCAGCTCATGAGACACATTGGATACAAACTCCTGTCTGGATTCATCCAACGTCTTCATTCTGGAAAGCATCTTGTTAAATGCATCTGTGATCAAAGCTGTCTCTGTATAATCCGGTACCGAGATCTCCTCATTCTGATATCCGTCTGTAAGGTCCTCGATTGCTTTCGTTACCCTGGCAAATGGCTTCACCAGGATCGTGGAAAGAATATACCCAAGAAAAATGGCCAGCACTACAATGATACCGATGATCAGAATCCCTTTCTGCTCCAGTTCATGGATAGTTGCTGTCACCTCACTGGAAGATGCCATGATCATCATGGCACCCTGCACCTGTTTTACATCCGGACTTTTTACCGGAACTGCCAGGATCAGCTTCTGGCTGTCAGAATCATATTGGTAGGCATCTTCTCCTTTAAAACAGTTCAATACTTTCTGGGAAACCAGAGTCCTGCCCTCATCCACGCCATAGGTATCCTTGATGATCCTGAAATCCCTGTCTACAATGAGAATCCTGCCACCATAGCTGTTGGACAGTAATTCCAGCTTGCTGTTCACCGTCTGAGAGCTGGTGTCATTCAGATAATTCTCCTTGATCAGCAGGTCGCACATGATGTCACAGATGTTCTCCATGCTCTGCACACGGTTGGCAATGGCACGATCTTCATAGTTGGCAATGACCATTTCCGTTACGATGACACTCGGTACGATTCCCAGTATGATCAGGATGATCAGAATACGAAAGCGGAGACTTTTGAAAAATTTGCCGTTCTTTTTGAACTTCACAGGTTATGCCTGGAAATAGTAGCCCACACCCCATTTGGTGTGTACATATTTCGGCTCACTGGGATTGGCCTCGATCTTTTCTCTCAGGCGGCGGATATGTACATCTACGGTACGGACATCTCCCGGATATTCATAGCCCCATACGATATTCAGAAGATTTTCTCTGCTGTATACCTTGTTCGGATTGAATACCAGCAGCTCCAGCACATCAAATTCCTTGGCTGTGAGGTTGATCTCTTTTCCGGAGATAAATACGCGGCGTCCTTCGCAGTCCAGCTTCAGTTCTCCGACTTCCACAGTCTTGGCCTTCTCCTGCTTGTCCTGTTTGCTGCCTGCACGGCGGATGATCGCCTTGATGCGGGCTTTGACTTCCAGGATGTTGAAAGGCTTGGTGACATAATCATCAGCTCCGTATTCCAGACCCAGGATCTTATCCATATCTTCTCCTTTTGCTGTAAGCATGATGATCGGAACATTGGAAAATTCACGGATCTGCTGGCATACCTCAAGACCGTCCATTTTTGGAAGCATCAGGTCAAGAAGGATGATATCGTACTCTCCTGCTTTTGCTTTTTCCAGTGCTTCCTCTCCGTCATAGGCACAGTCCACTTCCATTCCGTCCTGCTCCAGACTGAAGCGAAGTCCCTTGACAATCAGTTTCTCATCATCTACTACCAATACTTTCCTGCTCATTTAGCGCTCCTTACTTTATTGCTATTTTATCCTTTATCTTCTCATAGGTTCCTTCTTTGATGCCTGGTACATTCATGATATCCTCTGCTGAAGTAAAGGGACCGTTCTCTTCCCTGTAAGCGATGATCGCCAGGGCCTTGGACTCCCCTACACCTGTGAGAGTAGTAAGCTGGGATACATCAGCGGTGTTCAGATCGATCTTCTGCTCTGTGGAAGATGCAGTCTCAGCTTCACCGGAATCCTCTCCGGCGGATTTCTGTCCGCTCGCCGTTTCGGTACTGTTTTCTGCTGTGACTTCCGATCCATCCTGGGTAGCTGCGATCCGCTGGCTGTCCACCTCCGCCTGGGTAGGCACATAAACCTGCTGTCCATCGGAAAGTCCCTTAGCACGGTTGAGATAGCTTGCTGCAGCTTCCGGAAGATATCCTCCGGCCTGCTCGATAGCCTGAAAAACACGGCTGCCATATGGAAGCTCATAGACTCCCGGACTGGTCACTGCTCCACATATATCTACATAAATGGTCTGAGGGGTGTCTGAGATCTCCGGCAGCTGTTTTTCAACCTCCGGAGCCGGTTCCTCCGCAGACTCATTCTGTTTCTTCTGTGATATATCTGCCGCAGCCCCTGCGGATGCCTTCCCGG
This sequence comes from Blautia sp. MB18-30, assembly GCF_023669475.1. Lineage (NCBI taxonomy): Bacteria > Bacillati > Bacillota > Clostridia > Lachnospirales > Lachnospiraceae > Blautia > Blautia sp. MB18-30. The sequence goes on from NZ_JAMOYY010000010.1 coordinate 49,755, forward strand.
ATACTTCACTTTCCGTATCCTTCGGTTTTTCCTGCTCTGCATCCATTCCGGATGCTTCCGTACTTTCTTCCTGCACCAGTTCTTTCTCCAGAAATTCTGTTCCGTTATCCTTACAGCCTGTCAGCCCTGCCAGGATCTGTAACAAAAATATGGAAAAAACAAGCCGAACACTTCTGATATGTGATCTTATTTTCATAGGTAGGCGGTTCACTCCTTTCCGCCGATGTGGCGGCAGGTGCCCCGTTACTCATGCAAAACCATACCTTATTTTAACGAAGTATTACAAATATTACAATACTTTTATTTCTATTTCCATTTGAAAATAACCACACCTGCAATACAGATCAGCATTCCCAACAGCTTTCTCCACTGAAAATCTGCTCTTTCCACACCGAAAATCCCCAGCAATTCTATAAGATAGGCCACCGCAAGCTGAGAAATGACAATAAGCATAACCGCCCGCGCAGGCCCCAGACTTCCCATACTCCGGATCACTGTGATAGTGATAAATGCACCGATCACTCCTCCGAGTAAATTATATTTAGCCTCTACCTGCCACAGCATGCCGATACTTTCTCTGCCTGTGAAAAACCATGCTGCCACACAGACCAAAAATGCAGAAAACTGTACCCAGCCGGTTGAAACCCACAGACTGGTCTGTTTTGTTACATTTGTGTTAAATACCCCTTGAATACTCATCAGTGCACCTGAGATCAGTGCTGACAAAAATCCCCACATAAAAATCCCTCCATATATACTCCATTTCCGGTATTACTGCCGGAAAAAGGCGCTGCATATTTCTGCAACGCCTTTACGGTTTCTTATAGTTTATGTTGTTTTTCTGAAATTATTCCGGAAAATATTTTCTGAGATATATCCTTCCGGAAAACGCAATATGCGGCATCTCATAAAAAATGGCTGTTTTCGGACAGATCGGACGATAGAGTGGGTCTGCCACAATGATCCTGGCTGTTTTCAGCTTTTCTTCCATGGTTTCCTCGCCACAGATGGCTTCATCTCCCTTGCGCAAAAGTCCCTCTGTGATCTCCAGCGGACAGAGCAGCTGAACCTTTTTTCCGTATTTCTGCTCTATGACTGCTGCCAGGGAGCCCATGGTAACCGGTTCTCCGATGATGGTAATGTCCGGTACGGAAAAAAATATCTCATCTTTGTCGGGCATTTCCCTGCTTTCTCCTGAATGGTCAGATACTGCTGACAGACTGTTCCTTCCCTGAAAATAGATTACCTGCTCCGGAGTTACTTTCCACAGTTCCTCCTGTTTCCCTAATATCTGCCCTCCGCTTTCCTCTGCGGAGTCATCCTTCTTATTTACCCACTCTCCACAGGATCTATCCGCGATCCGCTCAAGTGCATCTGAAATCTGTCCCTCATAGCCTTCCACAGGATTCCCCACGAGAAATGGCGTACCGAATTTTTCTTTCAGCACATTGGCCGCCGGGATTCCCACAGAGGATACCACAAGGTTTACCGCTGCTTCACCGGCACGGGACAAAGCTTCCAGCGTATCCCCCATAGCCCAGGTGGAAAGTATCTCCCAGCCATAGTTTTCCAGACGTTTTTTCATGGCATCTACTGCAGACTGCGGGCCAAGATCAAGGGGTGTTGCTCCAAGAAGATTTAATTTCCTGCTTCTCTTCTCTGTAGATCTTTCCGCAGATCCCGTCGGTACTTCTAAACACCTTCCTGTTTTCTCTGCTGCTCCTGTGAAATGTCCTGCGATTTCCGCCAGTGCCAGCCCTGCTCCGTATACATAGTCGTGCATGCCGCTGGTCGGAACCGAAAATACCGGAATTTCGGTCCTTGCTGTAAGTGCACGGGCCAGTCCCTGAAAATCTGTTCCGTTCATAAAGGGGATTGGTGAACTTGCAAGTGCAATAAATTTCGGTTTCAGCTCCTTTGCCGCCTCTTCGATATCCTGAAGAAATTTCTCATCATTTCCCATAATAGCATCGATATCCGTAAGACCTGAGATAAAGATCAGACTGTCCTGATCGTACCACCGGATCTCATCATGGGTATTATAGGTAGAATTACAGCCGGAGGGATCATGCATCACTGTCATTCCTCCAAGCTCATACAATGCAGAGCAGACGCCGGACACGTCTGCCGTGTAGATCGGTATGATCCGATATGCCTGTCTCATATGCAGCTTTCGCACCCCCATCCCTTTCGAATGATCAGATCCTCCGGAGCTTTTTCCTCATTAAATGCCTCCAGCATCAGCTGTGCAGTACGTCTGATCCCGTCAAAGCCCCAGAGCTCGCCGCCCTGTACCATATTGACAAAATTCCGGCTTCCGGTAAACCAGGCTGCTTTTTGTCCGACGGCAAGGATTTTTCCGGAATGCTGCCGTGGCCGCACTCTCATCTCCGGGCGGACAGTCGAAATCAACATGAGTTCCGGGTAATTCTCCTTCAGCCAGAAAAATACTTCTTTTTCTTCCGGGCTGATACTGTCCAGAAAAACGGACTGTACCTGAAATCCATGCGTAAGGAGAAGCTTTGCAAGTCCCAGAGGTCTTGGATGAAAAAGATAATCCACAGCTATGGGAGTGTCACCGATGATCTGGTGTGCATGGGAAAGAGCCTCCTCGCATTTTCGGATCTCCGTTTTGATATCCAGGCCATTTTTACCGCAGCTGTGCTGATCCATCAGCTCCAGCAAATACTTTTCCTGCGTCTCTATCTCCTCATAGTCAAAGCTTCCGGGCAGGTATAAAAACGGCCTTCCAAGTCTCTCCGCCTGCTGCTGTACTCCGAATTTTCCTGCCGGATAACAGTTAAGGATCAGGCTTCCCTCTCCCAGGCTCTGATAATCCTCCCAGGTCTTACAGGCCGGTGCTTCCCGGAGACGGATTCCGTTCTTTTTCAGGATCCGGCAGATATCTGCACTCTCATCCAACACAAAATCACTGCCCAGGACTGTGACACATTCCGGATCAGCTTTCCTCTCCGGTACTGCATCATACATGGCACGGCGCAGCTTCTGATCCGGAGTCGGACCTGTTTTCTGCATGATAGGATCCATAAAGCATCGCATAAAAAAGATCTCCGGAAATCTTTCTTCCAGTTCTCCGTAGATGCGGTCCAGATCACTTCCCAGAAAATGATGAAGACACACGGTAAAAAGCAATACTGCCTTTGGCTTCTCATCCAGCCGGTTCAGAATGTCCGTCACTCCTTCAATGGTCACATCCTCCAGATTTCCGCCCAGAAGATCCTTTTCCTCCACGATCACAAAAGAAAAACGGTCTGCCGCATTCATCTCTGCGGCAGTCAACACAACGCCACGCATGCAGTTATCCGCACAGACGTAGATCTGCCTTGCTTCCGGAACCAGCATTCCCGTATGTACGATATTCCAGTTTCCATGGACCGGTGAATTAAATTCCAGTCCCGGCTGAAAGGGAACCGGAAAAGAGGCTTCCTTTATAAATATTTCTGTTTTTCCCGAAAGCTCTCTGTTACCAACTCTTTTTAACATGAGCCTTCCTCCCTGCATGCATTCAGGATCTGCTCGGCCAGTGTCCGGTACTCCTCTGCCATCTCACAGTCCGGATAAGCTTCCAGAAGAGTTTTTCCTCGATTCTCTGCTTCCAGGACCAGATCACTTCTGGAAAGCGTTCCCACTACCCGCGTATGAAAATCCTCTGCCAGCTCCCGGACTTTTTCTTCCTCTCCCGGCACGTTCCGCCGGTTCAGGATCACGCCGCCAAGAGATGCATATCCTCTGTTTTTGAAATTATCCACTGCCATGGCAATATTTGCCCCTGCATGGATAGCCATGTTTTCTCCGGAGGTGATGATAAATACCTTATCTGCATACCCCTTTCGCATGGGCATGGAAAATCCACCGCAGACAACATCTCCCAGTACGTCATAAAAAACAATGTCCGGTTTATAGGTCTCATAGGCTCCGTTTTCCTTAAGCTTCTCGAGAGCAGTAATGATACCTCTTCCCGCACATCCAAGACCCGGTGCAGGACCGCCGGCTTCCACACAGACTACACCCCCATATCCGATCTGCACCATATCCGTAAGCTTCAGCTCCTGGCGTTTTTCGTTATACAGCTCCAGCACAGTGGGAACCTTTTTTCCATGCCTGAGAAGGATCGTGGAATCTGCCTTGGGATCACAGCCGATCTGCATCACTTTCATTCCTTTTTCCGCAAGGGCTGCTGCCACATTGGAAACCGTAGTAGATTTTCCGATGCCGCCCTTTCCGTATACCGCAACTTTTATCATTTTCTGTCCTCCGCTTTTGTGATCACATTGGAATATGCCGTTTTGGCGGAAACTCCACTGAGGCGTCCGATCTTTCCGGATAAGGAGCTGATCACATCCTGTGGTGCGTCAATGGCAATACTGATGATATTGATGCCTTTTTCCCGGTAAGGGATCCCCATTCTCCCGATAATATATTTTCCCGCTTCATGAAGAAAACGGTTGATATCATCGATCACGTCATTGTTTTCCACAATGATCGAGATCAATGCCACTCTTGTCTCCATAAGATCTGACTCTCCTTTCCGATATTATCAGCAGATCCTCGGCAGAAGCTCTCCTCCCGGCTGCGGAAGAAGTGCCTGCGTTCCGATCTCCGTAGTCATGACAACCTTTCCTGGCTGGTCTTCCGTAACTTCACCGATAATGGCTGCGTCCCTGGAATAAGGACATTTACGCAGTGCTTCCACGATCCTTCCTGCCTCTTCCTTTGGCGCCATGATCACCATTCGTCCCTCACATGCCAGATAAAGCGGCTCCAGGCCAAGCATGCCGCAGACACCCTTTACCTCCGGAGCTACCGGAACAGCTGCTGCATCCAGGCGGATCCCTACGTTGCTCTGTCCTGCGATCTCGTAAAGAACCGTTCCGACACCACCTCTTGTGGCATCACGAATCACATGAATGTTATGGGTGGCATCCAGTACATCTTTTACAGCTCCCCACAGCGGTGCGCAGTCACTTGTCACATCTGCGTCAATACCGAAATCCTCTCTTGCCAGAAGAATGGTGCATCCATGTCTTCCCACATCACCGGTTACAATAATGGCATCTCCCGGTTTTGCCAGCTCACCGCCTACCTGAACGCCCTCCTGGATCTCACCCATTCCGGTTGTTGTGATAAACACACCGTCAACCTGACCTTTTCCTGCCACCTTAGTATCTCCGGAAACAATACGCACTCCGGCTTCTTTTGCTGTTTTTTCCATGGCTGCGGCGATCTCCTCCAGCTTCTCCATGGGAAAACCCTCCTCAATGACAAAAGCGCAGGTAAGATACATCGGTTTTGCTCCCATACAGGCAAGGTCATTAACGGTTCCGCAGATGGAAAGCTTGCCGATATTTCCCCCCGGAAAAAATGCCGGAGAAACAATAAATCCATCGGTGGATACTGCCATTTTTCCTGCAGGCGGAACCAGCACGGCCGCATCATCGGCTGTGAGATCCGGGTTTGCAAAATGCGCTTTGAATACTTCATCGATCAGTTCTGAGGTCTGACGGCCTCCGGCACCGTGTGCCATGGTCACTGTTTTATTTTCCATAATATTATCTTCTTTCTATGCTGGGTCAAAGGAATTTCATATCGGTTTCATCCTGTCAGATCTTCCAGATACGATCCTTCGTTTGTACTATATGTAATGTATCATGTTTCACAGTCCATTAAAGCGGACATCAGTTTCCGTACATAAAATATGCGGAACATGCTCCTTCATTGGATACCATACAGGCACCTACCGGATGCTGCGGGGTACAGACCTTTCCGAATACCTTACAATCTGATGGCCTGCATTTTCCCTGAAGCACATCCCCACAGCGACAGGCCGGATTTGGCCTGCCCTGGATCGGCGGCACTGCATATTTTTTTCTGGCATCAAAGGCTTCCCACTCCTTCCGGAGCACCAGCCCGGACCCCGGGATCACACCCAGACCGCGCCATTCAGAATCGCAGGGCTCCATCAGTTCATCGATCAGCTTCTGTGCCTCCGGGCTTCCCTCACTTTTTACCACACGGGGATAGCAATTCACAAAGAACGGTTTTCCTTCCTGAAAACGTACCAGTGCAACAGCCAGTGCCGTAAGCAGCTCCTTCGCTGTAAAGCCTGCCACCACACCACTGATGCCTTCCTCTGCCAGATGCTCGCAGAGCGCAGTTCCTGTGATCGCATTGACATGTCCGGGATAAAGGAACACATCCGCACTGCCCTTTAATGCCTGATAAGCCTGGGGCATGGTCTTGTTTGCCACAAGGAGCGAATAATTGGAAAGTCCGTCCTCTCCGGCCTTTTTCACGGAAAGACAGCCGGCAGGCGTGGTGGTCTCAAAGCCAACGGAAAGAAATACCACCTGCTCTTTTGGATGCTCTTTCGCATATTTTTCTGCATCTGCCGGTGAATAGACGATCCGTATCCTGGCGCCTTCTGCCCTGGCATCTGCAAGGCTTTTCTTTGTCCCCGGTACGCGGACAAGATCACCGAATGTGCAGATCGTCACCTGTTTTTCCAGAGCAAGATAAACGGCCTCGTCAATAAATCCTACCGGTGTTACACAGACCGGACATCCCGGTCCTGAGATCAGCTCCACCTGCGGCGGCAGAAGCTTGCGGATCCCCAGACGGAAGATCTCGTGGGTATGTGTTCCGCAGACCTCCATGATCCGCACCGGCGGCCCCTGATATCCTTCTATGATCTCTCTTGCTGTTTTTTTCCTCTCTTCCATCACAGCAGTTCCTCCATCAGCTGGTCTGTCTCTTCCTCGTCATCATCGGTGATCTTTGCAATGGCAACACCTGCATGCACCATCACATAATCCCCCGGCTCCAGGTCTCCCAGGAGCTGGGCGGAAACCTCTCTCTTTGCGCCGCCTGCATCCACCACTGCTGTTCCGTCACTGATCTTTACTACTTTTGCTGATAATCCTACACACATATCTGTGCCTCCCATCCTGCATTTCTGCTGTATGCTCCATGCGTTATCATAAAACATTTTTAATCCGTATCTGCATGATCTCGTCTATATTTATCTGTGCCGCTGCACATAAGCCATCCCATACACCGCCTGTCCCAGTGCGATTCCTCCGTCATTCGGCGGGATCAGGCTGTGCTTCAGAACTTTAAACCCCATTTCCGTAAGGCCGTCATCTACCAGCTCCAGAAGCAGCCGGTTCTGAAAGACACCGCCACTTAATGCCACTTTCCGGATTCCAGTCTGCCGCTCTGCTTCCTCACAGGCTGCAAGGATCTTATCTGCCAGTGCCCGGTGAAATCCATAAGCCAGCTTCCCGGGATCCTCTCCTGCAAGCCTTGCCCGGACCAGATATGCAACGATCTCACCTGTATTTAAAATAAATTTTCGTTCATCTTCAGACGCTTCTGAGATGCCTGTGCTTTCCGGAATGTCTTCCTTTTCTGACATCCGTATCTTCAGATTTTCTTCCGGATTTTTCTTCTGCATCTCCCGCTGCTTTCTCCAGGCCTCCGCCGCAAATTCCAGTGCTGTGGACGCTTCTCCCTCAAAGGTAGACGCTCTCCGGATCCCCAGGATCGCACTGACTCCGTCAAAAAGTCTTCCTGCACTGGTGGAAGTCACGGCATTGATCTTCCGCTGTGCCATAGTCACCAGTACCTTTGCTTCCTGATCTGTGCAAAGTCCCAGTTTCCGGACAGTGTCCAGGGTTTTTTCCAGATTTCCCGTATTCTGCCAGATCAGGGAAACGGCGATCCGCCAGCCTTCTTTTGCGGAAATATCTCCGCCAACCTGGACAAAGGGTTCTATACTTCCAAGCCTTGTAAATCCTTGACAGTCTGCAACCAGGAGCTCTCCACCCCAGATGGTTCCATCGGTTCCATAGCCTGTTCCGTCAAAGGAAACCCCTATCACCTTTTCTTCGCAGTCATTTTCTGCCATGCAGGATAAAATGTGTGCATAATGATGCTGCACCCTCAGAACCGGAAGCCCTAGCTCCTCTGCCACCACTGTGGAATTATATTTAGGGTGAAGATCACAGACCACTACCTCCGGCTGCACCTCCAGAAGTGTTTCCAACCGCCCGATCGTTTCCTTCAGGGCTTTTACCGTTCGAAGATCCTCAAGATCTCCCACATAAGGGGAAGGATAAAAACGGTTATCCACACCAATGCAGAAGGTGTTCTTAAGTTCTCCACCTGCTGCGATCACCTGGCCCTTCCAGGGTGTGGAGACCATAAACGGAAGAGGCGCATACCCGCGGGAACGGCGGATCATATAGGGTTCACCCTTATAGAAATCCATCACCGAATCGTCGGCCCGGATACGTATCTTCCTGTTGTGGGAAAGAATGCAGTCACAGAGATGGGAAAGCTCCTCTGCCGCCTCCTCATCATCTCTGCAGATCGGCGCCCCGGAAGTATTTCCGCTGGTCATTACCAGAAGCCCGGGCATCCGGATCCCATCATCGTAATGAAAAAGAAGCAGCTGAACCGGTGCATAGGGAAGCATGACACCCACCTTGGGATTCCCGGGTGCAATGCTCTCACAAAGCCTCGTTTCTCCCGGCAGCTTATCCAACAGCAGGATTGGCTTCTGATGACCGGTAAGGATCTTCTCCTGTTCCCCGCTGACCTTACAAATCTTCTTCACAGCTTCCATATCCTGTGCCATCACTGCAAAAGGCTTCACCGGACGCCGTTTCCGCTGCCGCAGCCGCTGTACAGCCTCCTCACTGGTAGCATCACAGCAAAGGTGAAAACCACCGATCCCTTTGATGGCCACGATTCCGCCGGAAGCAATGATCTTCCTTGTATAAGTGATAGCCTCCCGTCCCCGTTCCTTTCTTCCCGCCAGGTATACCTCAGGGCCACAGTCATTACAGCACACCGGCTGGGCATCATAGCGTCTGGTATCCGGGTTATGGTACTCATCCGCACAGGAGGGACACATGGGAAATTCCTTCATACTGGTCCGTTCACGGTCATAAGGAAGCGAATCCAGGATCGTCAGTCTCGGACCGCAGCAGGTACAGTTGATAAAGGGATGCAGATACCGCCTGTTTTCCGGATCAAACATCTCCGCCTTACATTCATCGCAGATCGCGATATCCGGGGAAACAAAGATTTCCCCCTTTGTCTTCTCACTTTCGATGATATCAAACTGTGTAAATTTCTCCGGATCCTCCACCGGTTCTTCAAGAAGCTTCAGGATAGCGGCACGCTTCGGTGGCTTATTCCCGATATCTGCGATAAAGGCATCCACATCCTGCTGCTTACCCTGAGCAAAAATCTCCACATAGGGTCCTTTATTGGACACACTGCCACGGATTCCTCTTGCCATAGCATGACGGCTCACCGTAGGGCGAAATCCCACTCCCTGTACGATCCCGTAAACACGGATCATTTTCGTAATTTCCCGCTCCATATGTTTCTCCATTCCCTGCAGCTATTTCCACTGATCCGGCTGCAGCATGCATGTAACTTTATGTCCTGCCCTTATGGTCTACCTGCATTTTCCGGATACTGCAAAATGCACTGTATCCACAAACACTCCTGAAAAAGCCTTTGTCATCCGCTTCATACATGGGTCTGCAAAGATCACGTCATATCCGCCCTTCTCTGCCAGTTCCATGTAATCTTCCTCATCCCTTAATGACACATCGCCCTCCTCCAGGAGATCTTTTTCCATGGAAAACCAGCTTGCCACGGTGAGCTCTCCGTCCGCACCACGTTTCCGTAGCTCCTCTCTTATGGAACCGGCCATCACCTGCTGCTGCACGATGAGAATCTTTTTTCCTGTATAATCCATATCAGGAACCAGCTCTTCCGCCAGAGGATATCCCACCTCATAAGGTGTTCCGAAGGTTTTCTCCAGATATCTGGCACATTCCAGTGCCGCAGGAGAAACCACGATATTTTTTTCCACAGAGGAGGCTTTTTTTACCTCATCAAGCCCGTCTCCCATTCCGTAGCAGACTGCTCTCTGTCCTCTGGTACGGAATTTTTCACGGATCTTGTCTGCTGCTTTCAGGTCACTGACATCCTGAGGTGTCATTCCGAGAACTCCTGTCTTACCAGCCTCCACAGGCAGCTTTTCCCGGGCAAAGGCTTTAAAAAGCTCCAGATAAGCCTTCCGCTCTCCCGCATCATAAAGCTCCATTCCGTTGGTATTTACTGCAAGCACCGGAAGATCTGTTTTCTTCTCGCACATCCGCCGCAGTGCCTGATGATCCGTTCCGATCACAGCAGGTACCGGTGTTCCGATAATGGCTGCAAAGCCTGCCTCCACCTTTACTGCTGCATCCACAAGCTTGGCAACCAGGCGGTCATCCCGTCCCAGGATGGCATCCATATCCCGAAGTCCTGCACTGAATACCGCACTTTTCTGTTCAAACCATCTTGGTTCATCAAAGCCGCAGACATTTCCCGCACATCCTCCTGCATCACAGATCACGATGATCCCGCCAAGCTCATACAGCACTGACACGGCTCCGGACTGATCCGGTGCAAAAGGTGTCAGATATTTCCGAAGTCCTCTCATACCTTTTCTCCCTTCTGCAAAACTTTCTCTGTCAGTGTTTCAAACAGCCTGCGTACCCCTGCATAGCCATAGGGCTGCCGGTCCTGATTCCACACGGCATTTGGCTGATCCCGGTGATAATATCCTGCATCCTTTCCTATAGTAAGGTTCACTCCGCTCCCGGACGGATCGTAATACAGCATGGTGGGTTCCATATTGGAAAAAACCTTTGTATTCGGACTCAATTCCGCAAGATGCCGTATGTATACAAAATTCTCGGCTGTGATAGTTCCGTAGATCTCCGGCACCCGGAAACCATACCGCACCAGGGCCAGGGCCAGCTCAAAGGAATCTCCGTTCATGCACTCCCCTACAGCAAAAGACGCATCCGGACAGACCTCCCGGAATCTCTCCACTGCCTCTTCTGCTGTTTTTTTATACACTTCCTGATCAAACGAGACTCCAAGAACCTGTCCCAAGGCACGATACTGATTTTCGATCTTATCTGTCTGGTAGAGCCTCCGAAGCTCAATAAAAGGAATCTTCAGCCGGTCATGAAAATCCTCCGCTGCAAACCTTGCTTCCGGATGAAGCACCAGATTAAAATTGGCCTGTGACATGGTCTGATATTCTTCATAATCCTTACATCTTGAGATCTCATGGATGGTCTTTACGCCTGCCTGCTGCAGCAGCTCATACATCTCACAGTCATCAACCAGCGGCGAAAAAAATCCCAGAAGATTGACCACATTTCCCTTTTTTTTCTGTGGCTCAAGGAGGGAGTATAAGGACTGGCGCACATGGACCATAGGCGGCTTTCTGCCCTCACGTGTCAGTGCGTACATGTAACAGGGGCGCACCGGAATATCCACCTTTTCCTCTGCCTTCCGGCAGACACGTTCCATATCCGTTCCCAGAAGTGCATCCACACAGGTGATACAGATCATCACCACAGACGGCTTCTTCTCACAGCAGTCGCAGATCTCTTTTACCGCTTTCGGGATCTTTTTCAGGTGACGGCCTGTAACAATATCCGTCTCGTCCATCATCAGATAAAAAAATCGATCATTGTACTCCGGCATGGAGCTGATAAGAGAAGTATTTCTTCCGCAGCATCCCGGTGCCACGATCAGCATAATGGAATCCGGCACTGCAAGCCCGGCCCGCTTTACGCCAAAGCCCTCCGCTCCCGGAGAGTTAAATGCCAGAGTTGCCGGAGAGCTGTAGATCAGATGCTTCCCGGAGATCATCTGCGGAGGGATCGCTTCCAGCCCGCCCCGGGCCAGTTCTTCTGCAGTTGCAAAATATGCTTCCTTTTTCATATATCCTCCTTCTCCGTTTCTTCACTTTCCAATAGCTTCCTCGCCAGTGCAAAAAATTTCTCACTGATCTCAGAATTCTCATCTCCCTCGATCACCGTTTTGCCCTGATCCTCCCATCGGATGATCTCGTCACTTCTCGGGATCTCACCCACGACCGGGATATTATTTTTTTTTGCAAAAGCATTTACTTTTTCCGTTTCATTCTCCACATTCCTGTGATTCAGCACGATTCCGAAGATTCTCGCATAGCTTCGATCCTCAAAATTCCGCACAGCACTGGAAATATTATTGGCTGCATAGAGTGCCATTTTCTCTCCGGATGTGACAATGAGTACTTTTTCCGCATAGCCCTCCCGGATCGGTGCCGCAAAACCGCCGCATACTACATCTCCAAGAACATCGTAAAGCACTACATCCGGCTTCCAGGTCTCAAAAAGCTTCAGATCCTCCAGAAGCTGAAAGGTTGCGATGATACCTCTGCCTGCACAGCCAAGTCCCGGCGTGGGGCCGCCGGTCTCAATGCAGAGGACTCCACCAAAGCCCTCCTTTGAAATATCCTCCAGCTTTTCCGGCTCCTCATCCTCTTCCCGCATATAATTCATTACCGGCCGCAGAGGTTCTCCCCCAAGAAGATTGATGGTGGAATCCGCCTTGGGATCACAACCGATCTGGATCACTCTCTTCCCCATGGCTGCAAAAGCCGCCGCCAGGTTGGACGTCACTGTAGACTTTCCGATACCGCCCTTTCCGTATACTGCTACCTTCAGCATAAAATCCTCCCTAATTCATTCTGTCCGCTCCCGCAGATATTTTTCATAAAAAAAGCTCTTTCACGTACAAGGTGAAAGAGTCCCGTATTCCGCTCACAAAACAAAGTCAAGCGGATATTCGCGATCCGCATTTGCTGCTTGTTCATAACCGAATAACTGCTTCGCAGCTGATTCGGTTAAGCTGTGCCGGATGAACAACGATTCCTGCTCGGATATTCCTTGCCGTCAAAGTCTGTTTCCTGCTGTATTTTGTTTTAATGCCTCATCCGGATAGAAAGAAAATATTTCGTTCCGTCTGAATTTTTCTATTTTTATTATACAATGGTGTACATTAGTGAGTCAATTGCAACTCTGACTTTTTATACAAAAAAAGACCCCAAGGCGAAATATTTTTAAGCATTTCGCCGAGAAGTCTCTTCTCTGATCTGCCGGCTCAGAAGCCGCGGCAAAGTTATTCTTATGATAAAGCTTTACTGGATAGAAACTACGTGATATCCTCTGTCTTCCACTACTTTCTTAAGCTCTTCGTTGGAGATCTCTCTGTCGTAGGAAACCACTGCCTCACCTTTTTTCAGGCTTACTTTTGCTGCCGCACCGTCAATGCGGTTGATCGCTCTTGTGACGCTGGCCACACAGTTCTCACAGTGCATGCCTGTGATCTTCATGGTTTTCTCACCCAGCTTGGTTCCATCCAGCTTCTTCTTCGGGATCTCCGGCTTGCTGCCGCCTCCGCAGCAGGCGCCTTCGCCCTTCAGATGTTTATATGCGCCTTTTCCGGCAAACAGCATAATGATGATAACAACGATGACAACAATTGCATTTGCCATGATTTCTTTCCCTCCTGGTTACTTATGCATTCCACTACAGCCGGAGCAGCCGGAACAATGACCGGAGCAGCTGCCGCCACAGCCACCTGTATGTGTGTTACCGGCACAGCCGACACAGCTGAGCCCCTGTTTCTTTCTTGAATAGAGATAACTGATCACAAATACGCCATATGCGATCACCAGTGCCAGTACAATAATATCCGCTATCATACTCATATCTGTCACCCTTTCTTTCGCTGTACAGCCTGTGAACTGCTGCCAGCCTCTGATGAATACTTTTGTAAAAAAACTTCCATATTTCTTCAGGCTTATTATAGCACAGAAGACCAGGTATTTACATCCCCGGTCTCCTGCATTTCTTATCATTTCAGCTGTTCTTACAGCATCATTTCAAAGCTATCATATGTACCGGATCGTTACTGTATGACCGGTTTTCAATTACTCTGCTGCCTGTACAGATCTCTTTGTAACATCGTTCTGGTTCTTGTACGGATCTGGTCTGAACAGAAGGAAGAGCAGGATCGCTGCAAGGATCAGCGCTACGATCGTTCCAATTCCGAAGGAACCGGCACCTGTGACAACAAGACCGATCTGGTATACACAAAGTGTTACAACATAAGCAAAAATGTTCTGGAAGAGAATTGCAAACCAGAACCATTTTCTGGACTGCATCTCATGTGCCATTGTAGAAATAGCTGCAAGGCACGGAGAGTCAAGCAGGTTGAACAGCAGGAAAGAAAATGCTGCTACTGCTGTCGGGAACCATGCTTTGATCGCTGCACCAACGATCATGGTATCCTCTGCATCATCACCAGCTACGTTTGCAAGAACACCCATTGTACTTACGATGGACTCTTTTGCGGAGAATCCGGAGATGGAGGCTGCAACCGGCTGCCATTTGCCAAATCCAAGAGGAGCAAAGATCGGAGCAAGGATACCGCCAAGGATAGCCATGATACTGTCATTGCTGTCCTCAACAAATCCGATTCCGCTTCCTGTATTTCCGATACTGGAAAGGATCCACATGATAACGGTTGCAAGGAAAAGAATGGTACCGGCTTTGATGATGAAGCCTTTCAGTCTCTCCCAAACATGAAGCAGAACTGTCTTTACAGACGGAATGTGATACTGTGGAAGCTCCATTACGAACGGAGCAGGTTTACCGGAGAAAGGTTTTGTTTTCTTCAGGATGATCGCAGCTACAAGAACTGCTACAACACCGATGAAGTACATCAGTGGTGTGATGAAACCAGCAGCTACATAGTCACCGGTTGCATAAGCGGTCATGATACCACCCATAAGGGCGATAACAGGAAGCTTGGCACCACATGGGATAAATGTTGCTGTCATGATCGTCAGACGACGGTCATTATCTGCCTCGATCGTTTTGGAAGCCATGATTCCAGGGATTCCACAGCCGGAGGAGATAAGAAGCGGGATAAAGCTCTTTCCGGAAAGTCCGAAATGACGGAATACACGGTCCATGACGAACGCGATACGAACCATGTAACCGCAATCCTCAAGGATGGAAAGGAACAGGAACAGGATCGCCATCTGCGGAACGAATCCAAGCACTGCACCAAGACCACCGATGATACCATCTGATACAAGGCTTACCAGCCAGTCAGCAACACCGGCATTGCCGAGTCCATCCGATACAACACTCTGGATGGTTCCCACAAAGCTGTCGTTTGTCCAGTCTGTTACCATGGTACCAACTGTTGTTACCGATACATAATAAACGATAAACATGGTAAGGATAAAGATCGGAAGACCGAGAATACGGTTTGTTACGATACGGTCGATCTTATCGGAAACTGTCATCTTATTTCCGCTTCTCTTAACGTTTGCAGAAACAACCTTCTGGATGTACTGATATCTTCCATCCGTTACGATACTCTCTGTATCATCATCCTCTGCCTTCTCAAGGCCAGAAGCAATCTCCTCGATCCTGGACTGTGCAGAAGCCGGAAGGTTCAGACCTTCTTTTACCTTGCTGTCTCTCTCAAGAAGCTTTACTGCATACCATCTCTTGTTCTCCTCAGCGATGTTTGCAGGAACAAATCCCTCGATCTCATTTACAGCTTTTTCTACTGCTTTCGGAAATTCCATCTGCTTCGATGGTACTCTGTGCTGGTTCGCACATTTGATTGCCTCATCAACAACCTCTTTAAGGCCTGTTCCTTTAAGAGCAGAGGTCTCAACGATCGGGCATCCAAGCGCGGAGCTTAAGCCTTTTACATTGATATGGATGTTGTTCTTTTTCAGAAGATCCACCATATTAAGAGCGATAACAACCGGGATACCGATCTCAAGAAGCTGGGTTGCAAGATACAGGTTTCTCTCGATGTTTGTTGCATCCACAAGATCGATGATCACATCCGGTTTCTCTTTCAGAAGATAATCACGGCTGACAACCTCCTCAAGTGTATACGGGGAAAGTGAATAGATACCCGGAAGGTCTGTTACCGTTACATCCTTCTGGTTTTTCAGCTTACCCTCTTTTTTCTCTACAGTAACACCTGGCCAGTTACCAACGTACTGGTTTGCGCCTGTAAGAGCATTGAACATTGTAGTCTTACCACAGTTCGGGTTTCCGGCAAGAGCTATTGTTACAGACATTTTGCATCCTCCTTTTTTCAGGTCAGAGCCTGACGCTCTGTCATTTTTCGAAGCTTATTTACTTTACTTCCACACATGCTGCGTCATGCTTACGCAGGGAAAGCTCATAACCTCTGATGGTGATCTCAACCGGATCTCCAAGAGGAGCTACCTTTCGGATATAAACCTCGCTGCCTTTTGTGATTCCCATATCCATGATACGGCGCTTGTAAGCCGGGTCGCCGGTGATCTTGGAAACAACTACTGTAGAACCTACTGCTGCATCACGTAAAGTCATTTCTCTTTTCCTCCCTGTTCATATTCCAATTCCTAATCTATCCTCAACTGCGCCTTCCGCAGTTTGGGGCAAATCCACTACCGGTCACTGCCTCGCAGTCCGGTCACACCATAATGTGTCTGGCCATTTCCTTATTGACTGCTACTCTGGAATCCTTGACATTTACGATCAGATTGCCGTCAAACTGAGAAATAACTGTCACTTCCGCATTCTCAACAAAACCAAGGCCTGCAAGAAATCTTCTTGTATCCTCCGCTCCGGAAATACGCTTGATCGTGCCAGTATCACCTGACTGTAAAAATAAAATCGGCTGCATGGAATCCCTCCGTTTCTTTCTATTAATTAACTCAGTCTAATTAGTCAGCCCTAACTCATAGGTTAGTTTATACTAAGTTTTTTCGAATGTCAATCCCCTAAATGAAAAAAGTTAATCAAGATTAAGTTTTTATAAACAACATATAAAAAAAGTTCCTGCATTCTGAGGTATTTCTGTCTGGCAGAAGGTTACCTCAGAATGCAGGAACTCTGTTCTGATTCTTTTTCTGTTTGCAGCCTGTTAAGCTAAAAACCCCTTCCGGAACTTTTTCTTTCTTCCGTGCTGCTCATATTTTTATCTCTTAGTGGATCTGATCATTCAAAAGCTTCAGGATCAGATTCTCCGTTTCATTGATTCCGTAGCTTGCACTGTTGATACAAAGATCGTAGTTATCCGGCTTGCCCCACTGAGCTCCGCCGTAAAAATTGTAATACCGTCTGTGCTGGCTGTCCATCTTCTTCAGGAAACGGACTGCCTGCTTCATATTCATCTTCCGTACATCCATAACATGCTGCACACGGATAGCAAAAGGAGCTGTGATAAACAGACTTATATGCGGAATGTGATTGTTCTTGAGGATCGCATCCGCACACCTTCCCATAATGATGCAGTCCTCTTTTGAGGCCAGATCGCAGATCAGGTCACTCATGTTAAAGAATACCGCATCCTGTTTCGGAAGACCATGGTAACGGTTGAATTCCCGGAACCAGCCCTTGGGATCAAATTTATGCTTCTTCTCATATTTATTGAAATCCGCAAAATATTCCGCATCGTTAACCGCGCCCTTTTCCGCCTCAAGACGCCTTAATACCTGATCAAAGATCTCCACATCATAATAGTTGATCCGAAGCTTGTCTGCCAGTCCGAAACCGATATCATTGCCGGCACTTCCCTGTGTACGGCTGATACAGATAACCAGATGGTCATTCTCAGAGATTTTTTCCCTGCGCTTGATCATATGATTCAGTGCCACACGTTCCTTATCCATGATATCCGTAGCAACAAAAGTCTCCGGCAGCGTCAGGATCTCCTGAAAGATCTCATCATATTTCTTCATGAGACGGCTTTTTTCTTCTTTATCCTTGATGGTCCTGGCCATGTTGCTGATCAGTGCCATCTCGCTTCGAAGAAGATGTCCGTCCGGTTTGGTATACATCAGAGCACTTAAGTTCCGGATAGTGCCTTCTCTGTCACCGGTGAAGGTACGTCCAAGGGAAGATCCTACGCTTTCATAAACCTCGCCATCCAGTTCATAAAGTCTGGTGGCAAGTTCTCTGCATTTCTCTCGAATGTTATTATCCTGCATATTGATCCTCCTCCCTTATAAAAAGAATACCAGCATATCGATGATGAACACCGGTACCAGGAAACAAATGGACCATGCCATGTATCCGAAGAAGGACGGCATGTTGATACCATTTTCGTCAGAAAGTGTCTTGACCATAAAGTTCGGAGCATTGCCGATATATGTATTGGCGCCCATAAATACAGCACCGCAGGAAATCGCAGAAAGAAGCTTTACAGGAACCGTTCCCAGCGTTGTTGCGATTCCGTTTGTAAATCCGAGAGTTCCCGCTGTTGTCAGAAATACCAGATAGGTCGGTGTATTATCCAGGAAGCTGGACAAAGCTCCGGTCGCCCAGAACATCTGGTACGGCTCGGTGATACCGAGATTCGGTCCTACTGCTTTCAGAAGCATCAGGGCCGGCTGCATGGTGATAAAAATACCGATGAAAAGTACTGCAACCTCCTTGATCGCACCCCAGGTAAAATGGTTCCGCACACGGATCCTTTTATCTGTTGTTTTAAAGGACAGAAATGCAGCTGCCAGGATCAGGACGATCTCAATGATCGACGGGAGGCTTAAAGTAACCTCGCCGAAAATATGAAGTCCCTTTACATTTCCGGCCGCATCCTGGAATGCAGGCATACCTGGAAGCATTCCGCTTAAGATAACACCCACAACGATCATCACAAGGAAGATGATATTATGAAGACCCTCGATCTTAAACTCGGTACCCGGTTTGCTGATATCCGGTTTACGTCCCTCTGCGATATCCTTCTTGTAAGAGCGCATATCCAAATGATAGAACACAAACAGAAGGATCACCATATTAAAGATAAGTACCGGAAAAAGATGCAGGCTCCAGAAGAACGGAACTCCTCGCATGAAGCCCATCAGAAGCGGCGGATCACCGATCGGTGTCAGGCAGCCACCCATGTTGGATACCATAAAGATGAAAAAGATCATAATATGACCCTTTCTTTTTCTCCAGGAATTCATTTTGATCACCGGACGGACCATCAGCATGCTGGCTCCGGTAGTTCCGATGCAGCTGGAAAGCAGGGTTCCCAGTGCAAGAAGTCCTACATTTACTCTTGGTGAGCCCGCAAAATCACCCTCAACTGTAATGTTACCGGATACACAGAACAGTCCGAATAACAGGATGATAAATGTAAGATAGTCATTGATCACGCACTCAAGTACTGTTTCCGCAGTTTTTCCGGCACCGTAAACAACTGCAAACGGAATGATCATAAGAACGATCCAGAATGCAACCACAACGGGCTGATGTGACTCCCACCACTCACCCTTTACCAGCGGCATCACTGCAACACACAGAAGAAGGCCCGCAAAAGGGATACAAAGCCACACCGGCACACCAGATCCTGTCCCACCGTTTCCGGCTGCCCATACACCCACAGGACATGCCAGAAATACTGTCAGAAAAGTACACATGACGGTTAATAATTTTTTCAAAATTTTCACCCCTCACATAAATTTTTTTACCAGTGAAATTATAACATATGGCGTTCTAAAATCAACTGTGTAGATGTGCAATTTATACTCGAACCCTCTCTCTTTTTTGTGCATTTTGTCGGTGTGTCATAGCAGTTTTTGTTTGTTTTCAAACACACGACCAGATTTTCGAATACTGTTTTCTATATCTGTTATATAATTTATATACATTGTCTCTCTGACAAAAAAGCAGCCGTATTCTCCATCGGCACACTATCCTTTCCGGAAAATACTGCTGCTTTTGTATCTGTTATTTTTTTATTATTCCATACACTCGTCAAGGATCTCTGCCATCTTGTCGATATCCTCTTTTGTGATCACAAGAGGAGGAACAAGGCGGAGAACATCACTTCCTGCTGAGATCACCAGAAGACCCTTTGCAAGAGCTTTTTTCACCACGTCTCCTACCGGACGTCCCTTGATCACGATACCCTGCATGAAGCCTTTGCCTCTTCTTGTTTCTGCACAGTCATGCTTTGCAACCAGTTCGTCCAGCTTCTCCTCAAAATACGGAGTAAGTCCCTGCACATGGGAAAGGATCTGATCTTTTTCAAAAATGTCAAATACCTTGCTGACGGCTGCACATACGAAGGGATTTCCACCGTAAGTGGTTCCGTGGTCGCCTGGCTTCAGGGAGGCTGCAGCTGCTTTTTTGTTCAGCACAAAAGCACCTACCGGAACTCCACAGCCAAGTGCTTTGGCACAGGTCATGATATCCGGCTGTACTCCATATGCCTGCCATGCAAAATAATGCCCGGTACGTCCCATACCGCACTGGATCTCGTCCAGGATCAGAATGATATCCTTCTCATCACAAAGCTTACGTAAGCCTTCCAGGAACTCTTTTGTAGCCGGATAAATACCTCCTTCTCCCTGTACGGTCTCGGTGATGATGGCACAGGTCTTATCTGTGATCTGAGCCTTTACACTCTCAAGATCATTGAAATCTGCAAATTTCACCCCACCCATCAGAGGCTCAAAGGGTTCTCTGTAATGTGCATTGCCTGTCACGGAAAGAGCGCCGATGCTGCGGCCGTGGAAGGAATGGTTCATGGCAATGATCTCATGGTCTGCATGGCCATCTCTTTCGTAGGCATATTTCTTGGCAGCCTTCAGAGCACCCTCAATGGCCTCTGTACCACTGTTTGTGAAGAATGCCTTTTCCATATGGCTTGCCTGTACAAGTTTGGCACCTGCTTCAATGATCGGCTCATTGTAGTACAGGTTGGAAATATGCATCAGCTTGTCGATCTGGGATTTCAGTGCTTCGTCATAGCCCGGATAATGATAGCCCAGGGCATTTACTGCGATACCTGCCGCAAAATCCAGATATTCCTTTCCTTCGGAATCATAGAGGTAACAACCCTCGCCTTTTTCAAAAACTACCGGAAAACGGTTATATGTATGAAGAATACTGGCTTCAGATTCTTCCATCTGTTCATTCATGCTCATTGTAATATTTCTCCCCATCATCTTTTAAAATTGCAGTACCAATACCTTTGTTTGTAAAGATCTCAAGCAGTAAGCTGTGCGGGATCCTTCCATCCAGGATATGGACTCTGTTTACACCATGCTCGATAGCGTCGATACAGTTTTTCAGCTTCGGGATCATACCGCCGCCCACAGTACCATCTGAGATCAGATTCTCAGCCTCATCTACACGAAGCTCGGAGATCAGAGTGGAGGGATCATCTGCATCCCTGTAAACGCCCTCAATATCGGACAGGAAGGCAAGCTTCTCTGCCTCAACTGCCTCTGCAATGGCGCAGGCTGCATCGTCCGCATTGATATTGTAGGAATCAAAATTTTCATCAAAGCCGATTGGGAATACGATCGGAAGGAAATCTCTTTCCAATAGGTCATGAAGGATCTTCGGATTAACCTTTGTAACCTCACCTACGTAGCCGATGTCTTCGCCTTTGGAAAGCTTCTTTTTGCACTGGAGAAGACCGCCGTCCTTACCGCTGACACCTACAGCCTGTACGCCGAGAGATTCTACCAGAGTAACAAGCTCCTTGTTTACTTTTGCAAGAACCATCTCTGCGATCTCCATAGTGTCTTTGTCCGTTACACGGAGACCGTTTACAAAATGCGGCTCCATGCCGACTTTACCGACCCAGCGGCTGATTTCCTTGCCGCCGCCGTGAACAATGATTGGTTTGAAACCGACTAATTTCAGAAGGACTGCGTCCTTGATGACGTTACGCTTTAATTCTTCATCAAGCATGGCGCTTCCGCCGTATTTGATGACTACGATCTTGCGGTTGAACCGCTGGATGTATGGCAGGGCTTCTATGAGAACCTCTGCTTTGTCAAGATATTTCTGATTTACCATGTGGGTGTCTCCTTTTTTTGAAAAATGATATGGATTGAAAAAGGTTTTGTTGTTGTATGTTGGAGGGATTTCTTTTTTATTATAATTTTGTCTCAGCTGACAGCTGTGGATTTGCGAGGAGGGGAGGCACTCGGAGTTCCGAAGGCCGTTTCCCCTCCTCGCGCTCCTCCCCTCCGGCCACGGGGAACGGGCTGTTGCCCTCGTTGCGGGCAAAGCGCCTGCTGCGGACAGGCTGCTGTAGGCAGCCGCTTCCGACGCGCTTTCGCCGAAGGCGAACAGCTCGTCAGTCTGCCTTCGGCTACTGACGTTTAACACGACATAACTTCCAGGCTCCCGCACTGCGGTTCCTCACGTTCGTCACTCAGTTTTCATCGACTGAAGTTCTACACGCCTCAACTTCCAGGCTCCCGCACTACGGGTTCTCACGTTCGTCACTCAGTCTTCGTCGACTGAAGTTCTACATGCCACAGCCAAGCGTGCCCAACGGAGGGGGTTCTTAGGGGGAGCGTGCGGGCTTCGCAACTTTGAGCTCGCTCCCCCTAAGGGTTTTCTCAGCTTACAAACTGAAACAAAACTACAACTAAAATCCACCATAAAAAACATTCTACAAAGCTCTTACATCAAGAACGATAATCCGCATTGATCTTTATGTAATCATAGGTGAGGTCGCATCCCCACGCAGTTGCGGATGCATCTCCCATCTTCATATCCGCGATGGCTGTCACTGCCTCTTCTGAGAGGATCTTAGTTGCTTCCTCTTCGCTGTAGCCTGTAGAAACTCCATTTTCAATGATCTTGATCTTTCCTGCTTTGCTCTCAAAGTAGAGATCTACCTTTTCCGGATCGAACTGGACGCCGGAGTAGCCGAGGGCGCAGAGGATTCTTCCCCAGTTTGCATCGTGGCCGTAAATGGCTGCCTTTGTTAAGGAAGAGGTTACTACGGATTTACTTAAGGTTACGGCTTCTGCCTTGGTGGCTGCGCCGATGACCTTGACCTCGAAGAGTGCAGTTGCGCCTTCTCCGTCACCTGCGATCTTTTTGGCAAGGGTTGTGTTTACGTAGTTAAGAGCTTTTTTGAACTCTTCATAATCTGCGTTTTTCTCTGTGATCTTCGGATTGCTGGCCTGTCCGTTTGCAAGGAGAAGGACAGTATCGTTTGTGGAGGTATCGCCGTCAACGGATACCATGTTGTAGGTGTCCTTGATATCCTCGCTGAGTGCTTCCTGAAGAAGTTCCTTTGAGATATCCACATCACTGGTGATAAATCCAAGCATCGTGCACATGTTGGGGTGGATCATTCCGGAGCCCTTGCACATACCGCCTACCGTTACGGTTTTTCCACCGATCTCGATCTCTACCGCTGCCTCTTTCTTCTCGGTATCTGTTGTCATGATGGCTTTTGCTGCCTCAAGGCCTGCCTCGCGGCTTCCCGCAAGCTTCGGTGCCATGGCTTTTACTCCGTTTGCGATACGGTCGATGGGAAGCTGCATTCCGATGACACCTGTGGATGCTACCAGTACGCTGTCTTCCGGGATCCCAAGGCTTTCGGATGCTGCCTTGGCGGTTTCCCTGCAATAGCCGAATCCTTCCTCACCGGTACATGCGTTGGCGATTCCGCTGTTGCAGATCACAGCTCTTGCACCCGGGTGATTATATACAATGTCCTGATCCCATCTTACAGGAGCTGCTTTTACCACATTGGTCGTGAAGGTTCCTGCAGCCACACAGGGAACCTCACTGAATACCATGGCCATATCGGTACGGCCTTTATATTTGATCTCTGCTGCAGTTGACGCTGCCTTAAAACCTTTTGCGGCTGTAACGCCGCCGTCGATGATCTTCATATTATATATCTCCTCTCAATGGTGATGCCAAATCGAATATCGCAGTTCATTCGTTTAAAGTCCTTCTGCATCCCCCATATTTTATTTGTGATCTGCCTGTTTTACGGGCACATCGGAATCTGTTTCAGTCCTTCGTTCTCGTCAAATCCAAACATCAGGTTCATGTTCTGAACAGCCTGTCCTGCTGCACCCTTTACCAGGTTGTCGATAGCGCCCATCATGATGACTCTCTTTGTTCTCGGATCGATCTTGAAGTTCACGTCCACAAAATTGCTGCCTTCTACATTTCTTGTCTGCGGGCATACATCCTTGTTCAGGACACGTACAAAGAACTCGTCTTTATAATATTTGTCATAGGCTGCTTTTACTTCCTCATAGGTAACATCCTTGGTCAGGGAGGCATATGCTGTTACCAGGATTCCACGGTTCATCGGAACAAGATGCGGGGTAAAATTGATCATCACTTCCTGTCCGCATGCATATCCAAGCTGATCCTCGATCTCCGGTGTATGTCTGTGTGTGGCAACACCGTAAGCTTTGATGCTCTCGTTTACCTCACAGTAGAGATTCGGAACCTTGGCTCCTCTTCCTGCTCCGGAGGTTCCGGACTTGGCATCAATGATAATGGTATTCGGATCAATGAGGCCTTCCTTTAACAGCGGATAAATAGACAGTGTGGAGCATGTCGGATAGCATCCCGGGTTGGCGATCAGCCTTGCATTCTTAATATCCTCACGGTTGATCTCGCAGAGGCCATAAACAGCTTCCTCGATAAACTGCGGAGCCTTATGCTCGATTCCGTACCACTTCTCATATTTTTTCACATCTTTAATACGGAAATCTGCGCTTAAGTCGATCACCTTACATTTGGAAAGGATTTCTTCATTAATAAGGGATGCACAAAGGCCCTGTGGTGTTGCGGTAAAGATCACATCCACCTCATCTGCAAGTGCAGCCATGTTGTCATCCATACATTTGGCATCCACCAGCCTGAAAAAATTCTGATAAATATCTGCATACTGCTGATCTATGTAGCTTCGGGAGCCGAACCATTTGATCTCAACGTCCTTGTGTCCAAGAAGAAGTCTTACGATCTCATTTCCTGCGTATCCTGTCGCACCGATAATTCCTGCTTTAATCATCTTTCACATTCCTCCTCTGCCGTTTTCCTACGGCTTAATACACCCTGCAGAAGCGCTTGCTATTCTTATTTATGCCTCTTTTTTATGTCTTCTGATATCTGAATCTTCTGCACAGGTCAGACGGACATCTTAAACCTGTCTGTACTGCCAGCTCATATGTCCATCTTATCAATGGATAGATTATACATCTTCTCTGCATATTATGCAATAGTCATTTTCTTTGATTTTTCATGGTCTTTTCTGTTTTTCCTGTATTTTCTTATAATATCACCTACTTTCAGATGCATTTTTATGCAAAATTTTTTTCATATTTTTCAAATTATCTCTTGCATATTTATAAAATCTGGTGTATATTAAGCCATGTCGACAGGACAGCCGAAAATTTTGTTTTGTTGTACATGAATATTTATTCACTCTGGTAAAGTTATAAAACAGCATAATTTTTTCCAGATAACGTAAAAAAATTCACCGTCCCGGAAATGTCCGGAGCGATACAAAATCAAAAAAATCCCAGGAGGACATATATTATGAAAGAAAAAGTTGTTTTAGCGTATTCCGGTGGTCTTGATACCACAGCCCTTATCCCGTGGCTGAAAGAAACCTTTGATTATGACGTTGTCTGCTGCTGTGTAAACTGCGGACAAGGAAACGAGCTGGACGGTCTTGAAGAGAGAGCCAAAATGTCCGGTGCTTCCAAATTATATATCGAGGATATCGTCGATGAGTTCTGCGATGATTTCATCATGCCGTGTGTAGAGGCTGGTGCTGTATACGAGCATTCCTATCTTCTCGGAACTTCCATGGCTCGTCCGGTCATTGCCAAGAAGCTGGTTGAGATCGCACGTAAAGAGGGTGCCGTTGCTATCTGCCATGGTGCTACCGGTAAAGGAAATGACCAGATCCGTTTCGAGCTTGGCATCAAGGCTCTCGCTCCGGACATCAAGATCATTGCTCCATGGCGTATGACAGATCTGTGGACCATGCAGTCCCGTGAAGATGAAATCGAGTTCTGTAAGGCTCATGGCATCACTCTTCCATTTGATGCAAGTCACAGCTACAGCCGTGACAGAAACCTCTGGCACATCAGCCATGAGGGACTTGAGCTTGAGGATCCATCCCAGGCTCCGAACTATGATGACATGCTTGTATTAAGTGTAACACCTGAGAAGGCTCCGGATAAAGAAACTGAGATCACCATGACATTCGAGCAGGGTGTTCCGAAAACACTCAACGGAAAAGCAATGAAGGTTTCCGAGATCATCACAGAGCTGAACAAGCTTGGCGGTGAGAACGGCATCGGTATCGTTGATATTGTTGAGAACCGTGTTGTTGGTATGAAATCCCGTGGCGTTTATGAAACTCCTGGCGGAACGATCCTGATGGCAGCACATGACCAGCTTGAGGAGCTGATCCTTGACCGTGAGACAATGGAAGCCAAGAAAAAGCTTGGCAGCCAGTTTGCACAGGTTGTTTACGAAGGAAAATGGTACACACCTCTCCGTGAGGCTATCCAGGCATTTGTTGAGTCCACTCAGAAATATGTTACCGGTGAGGTTAAATTCAAGCTTTACAAAGGAAACATCATCAAGAATGGTACAACCTCTCCGTACAGCCTTTACAATGAGTCTCTTGCTTCCTTCACAACCGGTGATATGTATGATCATCATGATGCAGACGGATTCATCACTCTGTTCGGTCTGCCGCTGAAGGTTCGTGCCATGAAGCTTGCAGAAGTTAAGAATAACCAGAATCAGAACTAATTTTGTTGGACATTGTTCCGACAGATCATAAGAATGCCCCGGGAAGCTATATAAGTTCCCCGGGGTCTTTTGTTATATACTGCTTTGATCACATAATACCTAATAAACGAAAGGATTTTTTATCATGAACTCACAGAAAATGCCTCTGAAAAATTCTCTCTGCCTGCTTCTGGCCGCAACGATCTGGGGAATCGCCTTTGTTGCCCAGAGTGTCGGCATGGAATATGTCGGCCCCTTCACCTTCAACGGCGTCCGTTCCCTGATCGGCGCCGCTGTCCTGGTTCCGGTGCTCTTTATCCTGAACCGTTCCGGAAATAAATCCTCTGCTGCCACAGACTCCGCAATACCGGAATCCTCATCAACCCCTTCAGAAAAAGCTGTATCCCCCACGCCATATAACAGCCGTGACCTGTGGCTGGGCGGCATTGCCTGCGGATTTGCTCTTTTTGCTGCCAGCAGCTTCCAGCAGTTTGGTATCCAGTACACAACAGTAGGAAAAGCCGGCTTCATCACCGCCTGCTACATTGTCATCGTCCCGATCATCGGAATTTTCCTGAAAAAGAAATGCAGTCCCTTTATATGGGCAGCCGTTGTCATGGCACTGGTCGGACTTTATCTTCTCTGCATCACAGACGGATTTTCCATTGGCCTCGGAGATATTCTGGTGCTGGTATGTGCTTTTCTCTTTTCCCTGCACATTCTGGTGATTGACTATTTTTCCCCGAAGGCAGACGGTGTAAAGCTTTCCTGTATCCAGTTTCTGGTCTGCGGGATCCTGTCCATGATCCCGGCACTTATTCTGGAACATCCGCAGATTTCTTCCATTCTCACTGCCTGGCTGCCGATCCTGTATGCTGGTGTGATGTCCTGCGGTGTTGCCTACACCCTGCAGGTCGTAGGCCAGAAAAATGTGAATCCCACAGTTGCTTCTCTGATCCTTTCTCTTGAATCCTGCATCTCCGTGCTTGCAGGCTGGGTGCTCCTGGATCAGAAGCTTTCCATAAAAGAGCTCCTTGGATGTGTCATCATGTTTGCAGCCATCATCCTGGCACAGCTGCCGGAAAAAGAAAAAGATAATAAATAAAAAACAGGCAGCCGGTTTGGTATTTTACCTTCCGGCTGCCTGTCTGCATGTTTCTTAGTCTGCTGTTTCTTCCTTCTTAATAAAGTTATTATAATGTGCCTTGATCTTCTCAAAGCTCTCCTGGCTGATGTCGTGCTCCATCTTGCAGGCATCCTCCATTGCGATCTCTGCCGGAACCCCAAGTCCCTCCAGCATCCTGGCAAGAACAATGTGACGCTCATAAATCTGATTGGCAATCTCTGCCCCCTTCTCCAGAAGTGTCACGGTACCGTAACGGTCCATAGCAATATAACCATCCTCACGAAGAAGCTTCATTGCGTGACTGACGCTTGGCTTGGAAACACCAAGTCTGGTCGCAATATCAATGGAACGGACTCCTCCGCCTTTTTTGGATAAAACCAGAATTGACTCAAGATAATCCTCCGCTGACTGTCTGATTTCCATATAAAATCCTCCCTGCAAAAATTTAACTCTATATAGACCCTCTAAAGGGATCTGAATCCCATTTCTTCCCTGTTCTACAGGCGAATATTAACTTTTAATATACCGCTTAAAGGATGTTGTGTCAAGCATTTCGCACATGTTTATCTTGACATTAAAAATAATTTCCCCGATAATAGTAGCTGAACAATATATCTGTTCTATAGCAGCCCGGAATCCTTTCCAGTAGTGCTGTCTTTTGAACAGTAAAGAAAGGAGATTTTTTATGCTCAAAACCCTTCTGGCCCAGGTCAGGGAGTTTAAAAAGGCATCGTTTCTCACGCCTTTTTTCATGATCCTGGAAGTTCTCTTTGAGACTCTGATCCCCCTGGCCATGGCTTCCATCATTGATAAGGGTGTGGAAGCCGGAAATATCGGCCATATCTATCGGATGGGTGCAGTTATGGTAGCTCTTGCCCTGTGCGGACTCTGGTCCGGCGTCATGGGAGGAAAATACGGAGCACTGGCCTCCACAGGCTTTGCCAGAAACCTCCGAAAAGCCATGTACACCAATATCCAGACCTTTTCTTTTTCCAACATCGACAAATACAGCACTGCCGGCCTGATCACCCGTCTTACCACTGATGTGACCAACCTGCAGAACGCCTATCAGATGATCCTTCGTATGTGTACCCGTGCACCGGCCAGTCTGATCTGTGCCATGGTCATGGCATTTCTTATCAATGCAAAGCTTGCAAGCATCTACCTTGTCGCTGTTATCTTCCTGGGAGGCTGTCTGATCTTTATCATGAGAAAAGCAACGGTATATTTTCAGGCCGTATTCCGTAAATATGACGACCTGAACGCAAGTGTCCAGGAAAACATCGGCGCTGTACGCGTTGTCAAGGCCTATGTCCGCGAAGACTACGAGATCAGCAAATTCCAGAAAGCCTGCAACAAAGTATACGAAATGTTCTTAAGTGCTGAGAAGATCGTTGTCATGAACATGCCCCTGATGCAGTTTACCGTTTATGCCTGTATCCTGGGGATCAGCTGGCTCGGCGCCAAAATGATCGTAGGCAGCTCCCTTACTACCGGTGAGCTTATGAGCCTTCTCACCTACTGCATGAACATTCTCATGAGCCTTATGATGCTTTCCATGGTTTTTGTTATGGTGACAATGAGTATTGCCAGCGCAGAGCGTGTTACGGAAGTCATCAATGATACTGCTGACATCACAGATCCGGAGGATCCGGTAACAGATGTCCCAGACGGAAGTATCGTCTTCGATCATGTAAATTTCAGCTATAAGAAAGACAGTCAGGAACCCGTTCTGAAGGATATCAATCTCTCGATCCGCTCCGGCGAGACCATAGGGATCATCGGTGGTACCGGAAGTGCAAAATCCAGCCTTGTCAACCTGATCAGCCGTCTTTATGACGTAACGGATGGTTCTGTTTCCGTAGGAGGCATTGATGTCCGTAAATACCATCTGGAATCTCTCAGAAATCAGGTTTCCGTTGTTCTTCAGAAGAATGTACTCTTCTCAGGAACCATTCTGGAAAACCTCCGATGGGGTGACAAAAATGCCACTGAGGAGGAATGCCGCCGCGCATGCCAGCTTGCCTGTGCCGATGATTTCATCGAAAAAATGCCTGACAAATACAATACCTTCATTGAACAGGGCGGCTCCAATGTTTCCGGAGGCCAGAAGCAGCGTCTCTGTATTGCCCGCGCTCTTCTGAAGAAGCCGAAGATACTGATCCTGGATGACTCCACCAGTGCGGTAGATACTGCCACAGATGCAAGGATCCGCCGTGCCTTTGCCGAGGAGATCCCGGATACCACCAAGCTGATCATCGCACAGCGTGTTTCCAGCATCCAGAACGCGGACCGGATCATCGTTATGGATAACGGTGAGATCAACGGTTTTGGTACCCACGAGGAGCTTCTTAAGACCAACGCCATTTATCAGGAAGTATTTCATTCACAGACCGGCGGCGCCGGTGATTTTGACGAGGGAGGTGAGCCGGCTTGAAAAAACAGAACATGAAAGGCCCGGGCGGTCCTGGCCCAAGGGGTATGGGAACACCGGAGCAGCCGGGAAAGCTTCTGGGACGCCTTGCCCGTTATATCTTTAAAAACTACAGTATCCATATCGTGATCGTGGTGATCTGCATTTTTGTCAGTGTTCTTGCCAATGTACAGGGAACCATGTTCATGAAAACCCTGATCGACCAGTATATCACACCGCTTCTCTCAGCAGATACACCGGATTTCGGGCCTCTGGCTGCAGCCATCGCACGTGTGGCATGCTTTTACGCCATTGGTGTTATTGCCACCTATACTTATAACCGTATCATGATCAATGTTTCCCAGGGAACCTTACGTAACCTCCGAAACGATATGTTTGCAACGATGGAAACGCTTCCCATCAAATATTTTGACACTCACGCACACGGCGATATCATGTCCATTTACACCAACGACATTGATACCCTGCGCCAGATGATCAGCCAGAGCTTTCCGCAGCTGCTTTCCAGTGTGATCACCATCATCAGTGTTCTTGTAAGTATGCTGATCCTGAATGTTCCGCTTACTGTAGTTACCCTGCTTATGGTTGCCATTATGATGACTGCCAGCCGGAAGCTTGCAGGCTTAAGCGGAAAATATTTCCTGGAGCAGCAGACCAACCTTGGTATTGTCAATGGTTATATCGAAGAGATGATGGAGGGTCAGAAGGTTGTCAAGGTCTTCTGCCATGAAGACGAAAGCATCCGTAAATTTGATGAACTGAACGACCAGCTTTTCACCAGCGCAGACAATGCAAACCGTTTCGCCAACATCCTGATGCCTGTGGTCGCACAGCTTGGAAATGTCAGCTATGTGATCTGCGCCATGGTGGGCGGTATCCTTGCTATCAACGGCATCGGCAGCTTCACACTTGGCGGGCTTGCCAGCTTCCTGACCTTCAATAAGAGCTTCAACATGCCTATCAACCAGGTCAGCCAGCAGTTCAACAGTATTGTTATGGCTCTTGCAGGTGCAAAACGTATCTTTGATCTTTTGGATGAAAAGCCGGAAGTGGATGAAGGCTACGTTACTCTCGTCAATGCCAAAGAGGAAAACGGTGTTCTTACCGAATCCGACAAACGTACCGGCCGCTGGGCATGGAAGCATTTCCACAAAGCTGAGGGTACCACTGATTATATCGAGCTGAAGGGTGATATGGTCCTGGAGGATGTAGACTTTGGTTATAATTCCAACAAGATCGTTCTCCATGACATCAACATGTATGCACAGCCAGGCCAGAAGATTGCTTTTGTAGGCTCTACCGGCGCCGGAAAAACCACCATCACCAATCTTCTGAACCGTTTTTACGACATTCAGAAGGGTAAGATCCGTTATGACGGCATCAACATCACCAAGATCAAAAAAGATGATCTCAGACGCTCCATGGGCATCGTTCTTCAGGATACCAACCTGTTCACAGCAACCGTTATGGAAAATATCCGCTACGGAAAGCTGGATGCCACAGATGAGGAGGTTATCGCAGCAGCAAAGCTTGCCAACGCCGACGGTTTCATCCGCAGGCTTCCGCAGGGTTATAATACCCTTCTCCGCGGAAACGGTGCAAACTTAAGTCAGGGCCAGCGACAGCTTCTCTCCATTGCCCGTGCAGCCGTTGCAGACCCGCCCGTCCTGATCCTGGACGAGGCCACCAGCTCCATTGATACCCGTACCGAAAAGCTTGTACAGGATGGTATGGATAAGCTGATGGAAGGCAGGACGACCTTTGTGATCGCCCACAGACTTTCCACAGTACGCAACAGTGACTGCATCATGGTCCTGGAGCAGGGACACATCATCGAGCGTGGTTCCCACGAGGAGCTGCTTGCACAGAAGGGCCGGTATTATCAGCTGTATAACGGCTGATCCAGGCTCACAGTTATTTTCGATCTAAAATATTCAATACCAAAAACATGCAGGGTGTATCTTTTCTGATAGTCCTGCATGTTTTTTTATGCTATAATCTTTGATTGAAATCTATTTTTCCGGAAAGGAGTCTCCGTATTTTTATATATGAAACAAACTGAAGAATATTACTACGGCAAAATGTCGAAAGATAAACAAAATGTGTACCGTGCAATGCTTCACGGGCTTATGGAGCTTTCTGACGAGTTCCTGATCCCGCAGGTACCAACCACCGATGGAAACTGGCTCTATGATGTATTTTTCCAGCTTCGTCTGGATCACCCGGAGATTTTCTGGGCTGTGGGGTTTAAATACCGTTATTACAAGGACTCGCCAAATCTGATACTGATCCCTGAATATATCTTCGACAAAAATAAAATCCGGGAGCATCAGAAAGCCCTGGGAGCCCGCGTAGACAAGCTTGTGCGCACCGCCATGAAGTTTTCCGAGTGGGATAAGGAAAAATATGTCCATGACTTCATCTGTGAAAATATCCGCTACGACAAGCTGAAAAAGCCATATTCCCACGAGATCATCGGGCCTCTGGGCCATGGTGTCGGTGTCTGCGAGGGAATCGCCAAATCCGTAAAGGTCCTCTGTGATGCCCTTGGTGTATGGTGTATTATCGCCATCTGCGGGAACAATCCGGAAAAAGGGATCAAATACCGTCATACCTGGAACATCGTCCGGATCAACGGACAGTACTATCATCTGGATGCCACTTTCGATAATACTTTGGGCAAAAACGAAGACGGCTCAACCAGTATCCGTTACGATTATTTTAATCTGGATGACAAAAACATCTTTCGTGACCATGAACCACTGATCGCTCCGGCACCTCCCTGCCCGGATGGAAACCACTTTTATTACCGCGAGAAAAAGCTGTCCTTCACCAAATTGGAAGACGTATACAAACGTGCCCTCCAGGCTGCAAAAAAAGGCCGCGAATTCACCTTCCACTGGCGAGGCGGATATCTCACCCGCGAAGTCCTCGCAGACCTTGTAGATCAGATCCAGGCCGCAGGAAAGACACGGGACAAAAAAGCCATCATCACACTCAACTGGCCTCAGGCTGTACTTCGATTTCATTTTGCGGAACAGCAGGCGGAAGGGAAGGTGTTTATTGAGGAAGTGAATGAAGGGGAGAAATTGTAGGGTCATTTATCAAGCGGTTATTCTGATTCAATGTAGATGACAGCTTGATTCAGCTAAAAATTTCTATAGTAAGAATGCTACAGACATATTGCTCATGATCTGTAGCATTTCTGTCCTGGATATTACATAAGTGTCCATAATAAAAAAGACCTTCCATAAATTCAAAATTTACAGAAAGTCTCTCTCTTTTCTGATGCGGATAACAGGACTTGAACCTGCACGGTTGCCCACTGGTACCTAAAACCAGCGCGTCTGCCAATTCCGCCATATCCGCATATTCAATTATATTTTCATCCTGTCTGATGATAAAAAAATAACGGAAAGCAAATGCTTTCCGCTAATGAGGCATCGGGGATTCGAACCCCGGACAACTTGATTAAAAGTCAAGTGCTCTACCGACTGAGCTAATACCCCATAAAAAGGACTGGGCTAGCTGGATTCGAACCAGCGAATGCAGCAGTCAAAGTGCTGTGCCTTACCGCTTGGCGATAGCCCAATGGGCGAAGGGTGGATACAGGGATTCGAACCCTGGGCCTCCAGAGCCACAATCTGGCGCGCTAACCAACTGCGCTATACCCACCACAACGTGCCTGAAGGGATTCGAACCCCCGACCCACGGCTTAGAAGGCCGTTGCTCTATCCAGCTGAGCTACAGACACATGCTCTCTTCTCAGAGAAGCGGGTGATGGGAATCGAACCCACGTATCCAGCTTGGAAGGCTGGTGTTCTACCATTGAACTACACCCGCATGCTTGCGGTAATAAGTTTACAGCAGTCGGGGTGACAGGATTCGAACCTGCGGCCTCCTGGTCCCAAACCAGGCGCTCTAGCCAAGCTGAGCCACACCCCGATGTACCATTTACTTATGGTTTTTATTAAGTTGTTGTCGTCTTCGTTTGTGTTTCGTTTTCGTTTCCTGCCTGACGACAAGTGATATTATATTATAGCAATCTACAAATGTCAACACCTTTTTTGAATTTTTTTAAAAAAACTTTTTTTCACGTTTTTTCCGCCTATTTAAAGGTTTTCTTGTCATTTGCGACTGGCTTATGGTATCATGAAACCATAATTAAAGTCAAGAAAAAAAGCAAATAATAAGGAGATGTTTTTACATGGATATAAAATTATTTCAGCAGAAGCTTAATGACATCTGTGCCATCGCTGAGGAAAACAATAAGCAGCTCTCCCAGCAGCAGATCCGTGATCATTTCGATGAATCGGATCTGAGCACTTCACAGCTTGTAAAGATCCTGCAGTATCTCAAATTAAAGGGGATCACCATCGAAGGCGCCGATGAAGCTGCCGGCGCTGCCAGAGCAGATGCTGTTTCATCCGAATCCAGCGACAAGGACGAGCTTCCGGGTACCCGTGCTGCTCTTACTGCCGAAGAACAGGCTTATCTCAGTGACTATATGGAAAGCTTTTCCCCGGAAGGACTTGATCCGGATGATCTTGCGTCCCTCTTTCATGCCTTTGCAAAGGGTGACACTGCTGCCGAAGGTGCACTGACACAGTTCTACATGGCTCAGGCAGCCCAGATGGCCGCTGAACTGAACTGTGAGGAAATCCACCTGGCCGATCTCATTCAGGAGGCAAATCTGGCCCTTCTGGCGTCTCTCAAAGAGACTGACCCACAGGAAAAAAACGATACCTGGATGCGTGGTCGTATCCGCAGTGGGATCCTTCATGCCATCGAGGAACAGACACAGCAGAAATTCCGTGACGACTATCTGGTATCCAAGGTAGAAAACCTGGAGGCTGCGGTTAAAGAACTCACAGACGATGATGACGCCACCAAATTCACCATTGATGAGCTTGCCGTGATCCTGGATATGAATGTGGATGAGATCCGGGATGTACTTCGCCTTACCGGAGATGATAAATAAAGCTTTCTTCATATTCTTCACAAAAACGGGTCTGACATAGCTTGTCAGACCCGTAATCTTAATATTCTTTATGCTTTTTCTTCCCGTTTCAACTCCGCCGGTTCTGCCAGATGGATCTTTCCTTCCCGAAATATGTGGATAAATACCTCCGCCATATCCGGATCGAACTGTTTTCCTTCCTCTTCTCTTATGATCCGAAGAGCTTTTTCCGCTGGCATCAGTTCTTTATAACAACGTTTGGATGTCATGGCATCAAAGGAATCTGCGATGCAGAGGATCCTTGCAGATGCCGGGATATCTTCTCCCGCGATCCTCCTTGGATAGCCGTTTCCGTCATAACGTTCGTGATGACCGATAACCGCAGGGATAACATAATCCAGCGACGGAAGGTGACGGATGATCCCGATGGACGCCTCCACATGACCTTTCATGATCTCATACTCTTCATCCGTAAGCTTGCCTTCCTTGTTCAGGATATGCTCCGGGATCCCGATCTTTCCAACATCATGAAGAAGCGCCGCCTGACGGATGATCTCCACCATTTCCGTTGTATAGTTCAGCGCCTTCGCAAGACTTGTTGCGTAATAAGCCACATTGTTGGAATGTCCGAAGGTATAATGATCTTTGGTATCAATGGCTGCAGTCAACGCATAGATCGTGGATTCATAGGACTGATAAATATGTTCATGATCGGATTTCTTACCCGCATTTTCTTCATCCAGGCTTTCCTTCAGCATGGTGTCAAAAATCTCGATGCCGTTTTTACCGCTGCGCTTTACATGATATACTGCCAGGTCCGCATTATCCAAGAGCTCCTTTGCTGAGCGTGCCGCATAAGGCGCCGCACTGATCCCCACGCTTACCGTAAGGATCTTCAGCTTGTAGTCTGCAGAATCGTTGCGCATATGCAGGATCTGCTTCTGTATGGATTCTGCCAGATTTCTGGCGGAAAAAATATCGTAATTTGGCATCAGGACCGCAAATTCCTTGGCACTGTGACGTGCCACATATCCCTGTTCTCCCACACTTGCCTGGATGATATCTGCCACCTTTCGAAGTGCAACATCTCCCTGCTGATTTCCGTACAGCTGATTGTACAGCTTGAAATCATCAATATTGAACAGGATCAGTGCAAGCGAACCCTCTTTATTTTTTTCGTATTCCTCATCCAGGATCTCATAAAAATATTTCCGGTTCAGAAGGCCCGTCAGTTCATCGGTCCTTGCCTCAGTCCATGCCGCCTCATAAAGTCTGGCATTTTTGATGGCAATGGAAGCTACCGAACTGACCGAAGACAGCATGGCCAGATCATTATGGTTCAGATTCCTGTGTCCGTCACCGGAAATCGCAATAATCCCGGCCAGATCATCATTCTGGCGAAGACCTGCACAGTATTCGATACCCAGCTCTGAAAACATATGTTTTTCCGACTCCCACATGGATTTGTAGGCTGTGGAAGAACGAAAATCCCGGATCACCACACAGTCCTCATTTCTGGTAAGCCAGGTGACCACCGGATTATCCGCTTTCAGTGAAAAGGTCAGATCGTTCAACGGACGGTTGCTGTAAACAGCCTGATATTCCCCTGATTTTTTGTCTCTCAGACAAATATAGATCCGTCCTGCATTGGTAGTTTCCTTCAACACATTTACCGTATTGCGCAGGATCTCTCCTACCCGGAGTGTCCTGGATACTGACTGGCTAAAATCTTTCAGCTCCTGAGACTGCTGGATCTCTTTTTTGATAAAAACATTGTTCATCAGACATTTCCACAGCACTGTGACCAGCCATGCAGATATAAGAAAAACGAAAGAAAAGATCAGCACATGATACTCACTGGCTGCAGGGAGCAGCATTCGGATATAACTCATCAGGTACGGTGAAAGATTGATAAACAGTACTACCGTCAGGACCACGCCCACACCAAAGCAAACCCCATCTGACGCAAGACGGCGCATCTGGAACAGCCGTCTTCTGGTCAGTGCATAAAGCATCAGGACAGCATTGATCAGACCGCTGACAATATCGATGGGGAATCCGGAAAATACCGGCACTGCCAGCGCAAGGTTTCCCACAAAAATGATCAGTATCCCCACAAGGATCGGTTCGATCTGTTTGCGGTATCCGGGATGTCTCCGGCATCCGCGGTACATGGTGATAAAGATCTGAATAATGGTGATTCCTGCCACCACAAAGAACAGAAGGAACCAGGGTGTGATCTTATAAACAAAATGCGCACCACCGTTTTTACGGATCAGATCCGGCCAGCGCAGGATGATCCCGCCCGGGATGTTGATTGCAAAAAGCAGCAGCATCAAAAGCAATGGGATCTTGCTTTTTCTGCCCATACGCACTCCCATGAATTCACTGATGAACACATAGTAAAAATATGGCAGAAACAGGATTCCGGCCAGAGACACATAATACCACAGGATGTAAGAGGGTCCTGCCTCCATACGCATCAGAAAAGAGCCCAACGTCCAGCAGAGCATTCCTCCCAGCACACACATGAAACTGTTGATGATCCGGCTGCGCTTACCAGCCAGAAGAGTCAGTATCATAAATGTATAGAAAAAAACTGAAATGATTGAAAATGATATATAGCTTTCCATAGTTACTTCCTCATATTCCCGAATCCGATTTCATCCTGCAGTCTCAAAAGTTCCGCCACCTCATAATAAGGAGTGCTCATATGCCGTGGTTTCCGTCCTTTTCTGGACTCATACAGATGAAAGGTACCACAGCGCAGGATGGTCACCACAAGGGGATCCATTCCCAGGATTTTCTTCAGATCCCGGTAATCCTGATCGATATATTTGAAATACGTGGTCAGAAGTTCTTTCAGAATATCCGTGCTCATAGCCTGATACATCAGCGCTTCTTTTTTTACTTCTATATAAAGATGCAGATATGGGCGTTTTTTCTCATTATATTCTTTCACTGCGATCCAATCCGTAACCGGCTGCCCGGACAGCTGGATCACACTTTTGATACCATTTTCCGAAATCCTGGTAAAGCCTGCGATATCAATGATCCACGGAACACGGTCTATGTACTCAAATCTTGGGATCTGTGTCCGATCCTCCTGGTTGGTAAGACCCACGCATCGATACATATCTCCCACACGGTACCTGGCAAAGGCTCCGCCCTTCAACACAGTGATCACAAGCTCATATTTCTCCCCGGGAACAACCTCATCCATAAGATAGGTCGGAGGAGTGAACGTGGGATCCTCATAATTATGGAGCATATCCTTTTCGGTGATAAATTCATAAAAGCAGGTATCCGGGAAAAAGTACATTCCGTTCCTGGTCCAGGTCTCGGTTCCTATAATGGAAGGTTCCGTTCCTGCAAAAAGCTCCATGGGCCGAACTCCCCACATTTCCTCCAGATCATCCTTATAGCACTGGTTGTCGGTTCCTGCCACCATAAATCCCTTCAGGTGAAAAAGGTCTTTCGGAAGAAGCTCCCGTTTCTCCTTCTTACAGATCTTTTTGGCATTCAGGATCCTTTTCAGCATCTTTGGTTTATACTGCAGAAGTTCCGAAAAGGAGGTTTTGCTTTTTCCTGATGATACGCTTCCGGTGAGGCTCTGGCTTACTGCATAGGCCACACTTCCAAGTCCGAAGAAAAATTCCACGTCCTGTTTCATGGCCATCTTGAAGCCCTCTTTGTTCCGCTCACCAAAGCTCATATTTACCGCATCTTCCACTTCCGGAAGAAAACGGATGTCGATATCTTCTTTCAGCGCCAGTGGAAAAAGGCCGGTAGCAAAAGGCAACGGTGCCAGTCCGTAAAGAATCTTGTCCGTTTCCTCCACATCAAATTTGCCCTTTTCACGGCTTGTAGCTAATATGAGGCAGGCAACTACATTGTTCCTGTAGGTATCCAGCATACTTCTTGTGTATGGTGCTACCTTTATCGGATGGCGTCCGCCTTCCCAGGTCGTCTGTATCCAGATGATCGGATTCCCCGGAAGAGTTTCACTTCTCTTCTGGAGGAGCATATCCGCATAATCCTCATAAGTGGTAAGAGGTACCAGCCGACGGAACTCGTCGATCCCGGACGGTCTCCTGCCCTTCAGAATGCTTTTGCCCAGTTCACAGTCTGACCAGAGCTGGATCTGCTCTTCCATCAGACGATTCTGGATCTTCATGTAATCCTGCATTGTCAGATCAAGAAATCCGCAATATTCTTTCCAGATAGCATCATACTGCTGTTTTCGAAGCTTTTCGCCAAGACTCACCGCCTTTTCCCCCCTTTTCGCCATGTTTTTATGCAGGCAGCTGTACTGTTTCGGTCTGGGATCAGAAAGGGAGTTGTCTGCTGATACGCTCCGTAATTACTGAATGTTTCCGGAAACACGATCCTGTCCTGGTAAAAAATGTACAATATATTCCACACAATAAGGACCCCAAAAGCCCCCATTGCCTTCCCGGATCCCAGAAATCCGGCCAGGCAAAAATAAAATCCGGCGAACCACAGAACGCCAGGATGTCGGCAGAGTGCATAAACACCCTCTGTATAGGCCAGCCTTTCATGATTTTCTTTGACATATGTCTCATCAAAGGGCAGCGCAAAAAACAATGTATAGATCAACAGTCCCAGAAACAGGATCGCTGCTGTCAGAAAAACAGCAGAAATAAAAAAAGAACTTCCCCGCCGCGGCCAGCAGCTCCGGATCACCAGACCTGTTGACACTGCGATCAGGAAACATCCTATGCTAAAAAACGGATGAAGAAAGCTTTTTTTCAATCGGATACTGTTATGATCATACAGGAAGCAGCATAAAAAGCCGATACTCCCTATAATAACCGCAGTCATGCGTATTTTCCCCCTTCATTTATGTAAAGCGGACCTTCTCATTCCGCTCTGCTGCATTCTCAGGAACGAGACCCATTCATGGTCAGTACCCTAAAGAATGCTCTATATTACTAAAAAAAACTACTTGTTCATTATATAGCACATAGCTGACTTTCGCAATCGTTTTTGACTAATATATGCTGAATATTGGCACAAATTTTATCAATTATGACAGTTTATTTGTTTTTTCTGCCGGAATCAGAGGTAACGGATCTCTACGTGCATTTCGCCCTTTCCATCTGTCTCCATTACTGCATAGCTTGGACGGCGTCCCCGTTGTCTGGGATAAGCCAGACTTCCGGGATTTACCAGAAGCACACCTGCTTCCTTTTCAACAACCGGTACGTGGATATGTCCGAAAAAAGCCGCATTGCATCCCCTTGAGCGGGCAGCTTCTGCCAGCTGATCAAAGGCCATGGATACACCGTAGTAATGACCGTGAGTTACCAGAATCTTATTTCCCTCGACCTCGATCACATCTTCTCTCGGAAGATCCGAGAAAAAATCATTATTTCCGGACACAATACTGCAGGGACATTCTGCAAGGGCTTCGATATAAAATTCTCTGCCTTCCACATCTCCGCAATGTACCAGCATGTCAAAAGGAGCCTCCCGATTTATCGCGATCTCCAGGTTTTCATCTCTTCCGTGAGTATCGCTTACGATCAGCACCTTCATACAAGCTCTTCCTTTATAAGGCAAAGAGCTTTTCCACGATGGCTGATCCTGTTCTTTTCTTCCATGGAAAGCTCTGCGGAAGTACAGCCATATTCCGGAAGATAAAAGATCGGGTCATAGCCAAAGCCATTCTCCCCTTTTTCCTCGTAGCCGATGCGGCCTTCCATGGCAGCACGGACTGTCTTTCTTCTGCCATCCGGGAAAGCTGCCGCAATAGCACATACAAAACGTGCAGTACGTTTCTCATCAGGTACACCTTCCAGACGCTGGATCAGGTTTGCGTTTTTAATATGATAAGAAGTATCCTCACCCATATAGCGTGCGGAATAGATTCCCGGCTCTTTGTTCAGATAGTCGATCTCCAGACCGGAATCATCTGCCAGAACGATCTCGCCAGTCATTTTACTGATTGCTTCTGCCTTGATCATGGCATTTTCTTCAAAGCTTTTTCCATTTTCATCAATATCCGCATGGATCCCGGCATCCTTCAGGGAAAGGATCTCCAGAGAAGGATCCGCAAGTATCCTTCGGATCTCCTTCATTTTATCCTCATTTCCGGTAGCAAAAATGATCTTTTTCATTCTTTAATACTTCCTTTCTTCGGCGGACGTGGTCCAAGAAACTGGTAATAGTAGGTTTTCATCATTCCATTATAGATCTTACGGTTTTTATCTGCCTTTCGGCCGATGTCATTCTCTGCCTTGTCATAGGCAGTGATCAGATACATGGACCAGCGATCCAGCCCCTTATAGCTTTCACCGATCTCACGGTACAATGCAGGGAGATTGGATTTTTCTTCGATCCGCTCACCATATGGCGGATTTGTCACGATAAAACCAAAGGGTTTGGAATGGCGGAGTTCACTGACCGGGCGCTGCTGGAAATGGATCAGTCTGTCCACTCCTGCCATTTTTGCGTTGGCGCGTGCTGCCTTGATGGCAGCTGCATCGATATCAAAGCCCTGGATATCGGTTTCAATATCAAGATTTACACGTTCTCTGGCTTCTTCTCTTGCATCCTCCCAGCATTCCTTCGGGATCAGATGCTCCCAGCTCTCGGCCAGAAAATGACGGTTCAGTCCCGGCGCCATATCCGCTGCCATCATTGCCGCCTCAATAGGAAAGGTGCCGCTTCCGCAGAACGGATCGACAAGAATACGGTCCTTTTTCCAGGGAGTGAGCATCAAAAGAGCACTGGCAAGCGTCTCGGTAATAGGTGCCTTGACAGTCATCTGGCGATACCCTCTCTTATGGAGGGATACTCCTGAAGTGTCGATTCCGATCAGAGCTACGTCTTTCATAAAGGCCACACGGATAGGAAATTCCGGACCATCTTCCGGAAACCAGGAAATCCCGTAGATGCCTTTGAGACGCTCTACAATGGCTTTTTTCATAATGGACTGGATATCAGATGGACTGAAAAGCTTACTTTTGATGGAGTTTGCCTTGGCTACCCAGAATTTACCGTTTTTCGGTATGTAATTCTCCCATGGGAGAGCCTTGGTCTTTTCAAAAAGCTCATCAAAAGTCTCGGCCTTTACTTCGCCTATTTTCAGAAGCACACGTTCTGTGGTACGAAGGAACAGATTGGCGTCTGCCACACCCTGGGCATCAGCCTCAAAGGTTACTCTTCCGTCTTCCACCCTGGTCACTTCATAGCCAAGATCCAGTATTTCACGCTTCAGCACCGCCTCTGTT
Organism: Blautia sp. MB18-30; assembly: GCF_023669475.1. Taxonomy (NCBI): domain Bacteria; kingdom Bacillati; phylum Bacillota; class Clostridia; order Lachnospirales; family Lachnospiraceae; genus Blautia; species Blautia sp. MB18-30. The sequence continues at coordinate 92,035 of NZ_JAMOYY010000010.1, forward strand.
CCAAAATGACAGGGCGCCGTTAATTCCCACAGATTCATAAAGTGATCTCCCGTACTGTATTTCCTTCAAAATCTTTAATGGTAAAAATTCCGTTCTCAAGGATTGCATAGGTCGGCGGGTTACCTTCCTTTGGAATGGATACGGAACCTGGGTTCAGAAGGATATAATTCCCCATATTTTCTGCCTTCAGCACATGTGTATGGCCGTGGATCAGAATGTCTCCGTCCATCATCGGCGGAAGATTATCCTTATTATAGATATGACCGTGTGTGGCGTACATCGTTTTTCCTTCGATGGCAAGGATACAGTAATCTGCCATAACCGGGAAGTCCAGGACCATCTGATCCACCTCTGCCTCACAGTTTCCGCGTACTGCATAGATCTGGTTTTTTCTCTCATTTAAAAGGCGGATGACTTCCTTTGGTGCGTATTCCTTCGGAAGGTCATTTCTTGGTCCGTGATAAAGCAGATCTCCCAGAAGCACCAGTCTCTCCGCCTTCTCCTTGTCATATGCTTCCAGCATTTTCCGGCAGTAATATGCCGAACCATGTACATCGGACGCAAACATATATTTCATAAGCTTTTCTCCTTGTAATTTGTATTGGTTTTTATCTCTGTTCTTTACATTATCATGATTTCCTTTAAAATACAAGATTTGTTACAGATATGCATTCGCAATCTATTTTGATATCGTCCGCTTTTTTTATCCGCGCACAAGATTTCTCCCTCTGTAGGCTGCAAATCCACCGATCACGGACCTGGTACGACAGCCCTGTCTTGCCAGGCTCCGGGCAGCCTGCATGCTGGCGCCGCCGCGGTCGCAGTAAAATATCAGCAGCTTATCTTTGGGAAAACGATATTTCTGATCCTGTTTTTTCTCAAGATATTCATCCAGCTCTCTGTATGGAATATTTACCGCGTTCCGGACATGTCCCCTTCTGTAGGCAGCAGGATCCCGGAGATCTATGATAACAGCGTCGCTGCGCTCCACATAATAATCCAGCATTTTTGCAGAGATAGTTTCGATCTGAAACATGGAAAAAATCTCCTCTTTTTGGTATATTATATGGAAGCTTCCGGGTGAATGTTCCCTTATATGTATTTAAGCGGGAAAAGCCATCTCTGACTTTTCCCGCTTTTCTTATCCTTTAATATCTGTCAGAGCCTCTGTCCTTCTCAGAATCATATTCATCGGAAATTTTGTTTCCGTAGCTGCTTTTGGAACTGTTTCTGGAAGAATTTCCCGAACTGTTCCTAGAGCTGTTTTTTCCGCAGTTTCTGGAAGCACTTTCCCCGTGATTTTTTCCTGCATAATTAGACTCATTTCTGTCTGTTTCGTAATTTTTCGCCATTTGAATTACCTCCTGATGAAGTTGATTTTACGGCTTTCCGAAGCTTTCTGCCGCTTTTTATTACAGGAAATAGTATCCCAAAAAGTTTGGAGATTATTCGCCAAAATCATATTGCTTTTTTTTCCAGTTTATATTATAATCATTCTTGTAAAAAGAATTTACCCTTCAAAAATTTTTTTTACATAACCCCTTATTTAATTATTTATACTCCCCTCGAAACACCCGGTAGCTCCCCTACCGGGTGTTTCTCTATACAAAAACAAGCCGCCGGATTGACGATCACAGTCGCTCCGGCAGCTTGTTTTTTATCCGTTGATCGGATTTACATGCACCATACAGTGCTTTACATCTTTGAATTTATTCTCGATCGTATGATGTACATTTTCCGCAATATCATGTGCATCAAAAAGGGAAATATTTCCATCTGCTGCGATTTCGATATCCACATACATCTTGGATCCGAAAAGACGGGTTTTAAGAAGGTCTACTCTTCTGACGCCCGGTACCTTAAGGATCTCTCTCTTCATGGATTCCTCCGTTTTTGCATCACAGGAATGATCTACCATCTTGTCAATGGCATCCCTGAAAATGTCGATCGATGCCTTGGCGATCATAACGCAGATCACGATACTGGCGATCGGGTCTAGGATCGGGTATCCCAGTCTTGCACCTAAAATACCGACAAACGCTCCGATAGAGGAAAGTGCATCTGAACGATGGTGCCATGCATCTGCCATCAGGGCTCCTGAATTGATCTTCTTTGCAGCACCTCTTGTATACCAGAACATCCACTCTTTTACCACAATGGATACCACTGCTGCAATCAGTGCAAGTGTTCCCGGAATGGCAATGGTTCCGCCGGATGTGCTTTTTACGATATCACGGGCACCGGTAATTCCGATCCCGAGACCAGTGACAAGCAGCATTCCTGCAAGGACAATGGAAGAAACACACTCCATTCTTTCATGTCCGTACTGGTGCTCTTTGTCCGATTTCTTTGTAGAAAGACGGACACCGATAATTACGATGAAGGTGCTTCCCACATCTGATGCAGAATGAATGGCATCCGAGATCATCGCTCCTGAATGTGCCACAATACCTGCGATCAGTTTAAATACAGATAATAAAAGGTTTACCAGAATACTGATCCCGGATACCTTCATTGCTGTCTGCTGTTCCCATGAAGCTGTTTTTTCTGTATCATGTATAATTGTTTTGTTTTCTGTGTGTTCCATAAACAGAATCTCCTTTTAAATATATGATCAGGTTCTTCTTATGGCACAACATTTTCCGTGAAAAAACCGGCGGTTCCTTCACTACTCGCTACAGTGCGATTTTCCGCCGGTGTTCTTTCTTTTCTGTATAGGGATATCCCAGCTTCTACCTTCTGTTCCATCCATATTTTGCAGTAAAAAAGACATACCTGCGAAACATACACTGTCCCGCAGATATGTCTGAAAGCAAAGTCACATTCTGCTTCACCTCATATTCCGTGAATGCAGGTTCTTTGCAATTACGTTTAAATCCATATCCGCTGCCGCTTCCTGCGGCCCGGCCCCATGCCTTCGATAAATATTTTCGATTCCGAAAAGCATCGCCTGCTCAGTTTGTACTGTTGATCTCGCATCCTGTTCGAATGTAATGCAGTGCAAAGAGAATTTTTACAGTCTTACGGGTCTCCCGCTTAACTTCTCAGAAAGGATACACCATATGCCCTCTGTTAGTCAAGCCAAAGTTTTTTATTTTACAGGTAGATATCTTCAACTTTCTGTTTATTCCATGTCTGGAAACATGCTTCGCACTGCACAGTTCTATATCAAATAATAGATCCTTAGTTGTTTGTCAAAAAACCGGGAGCGGATAAATCCGCTCCCGGTTAAGTCTACGATCTGTATTCAGTTGGAATGACTGATTATGCCTGCGGGCCAGCTGCAACGAGTGCTTTACCAGCTGCATTTCCTTCATATTTAGCAAAGTTCTTAACGAATCTTGCAGCAAGATCTTTAGCCTTTGTCTCCCACTCTGCAGCATCTGCATATGTGTCACGTGGGTCAAGGATTGCAGGATCTACGCCCGGAAGCTCTGTCGGAACCTCGAAGTTGAAGAATGGGATCTTCTTTGTCGGAGCTTTAAGGATAGATCCGTCAAGGATAGCATCGATGATACCACGAGTATCTTTGATGGAGATACGTTTTCCAGTTCCATTCCATCCTGTGTTAACGAGGTATGCTTTCGCACCGCTCTTCTCCATTCTCTTAACGAGCTCCTCAGCATATTTTGTCGGATGAAGCTCAAGGAATGCCTGTCCGAAGCATGCGGAGAATGTAGGAGTAGGCTCTGTGATTCCACGCTCTGTACCAGCAAGCTTAGCTGTGAATCCGGAAAGGAAGTAGTACTGTGTCTGCTCCGGTGTCAGGATAGATACTGGAGGAAGTACGCCGAATGCATCTGCGGACAGGAAGATAACCTCTTTCGCTGCCGGTGCAGAAGATACAGGGCGAACAATGTTCTCGATGTGGTTGATCGGATAAGAAACACGTGTGTTCTCTGTTACGCTCTTGTCAGCGAAGTCGATCTTGCCCTCAGCATCAAGTGTTACGTTCTCAAGAAGAGCGTTTCTCTTGATCGCATTGTAGATGTCCGGCTCAGACTCTTTGTCAAGGTTGATAACCTTAGCGTAGCATCCACCCTCGAAGTTGAATACTCCGTTGTCATCCCAGCCATGCTCGTCATCACCGATCAGAAGACGCTTAGGATCTGTGGAAAGTGTTGTCTTACCTGTTCCGGAAAGACCGAAGAAGATTGCTGTGTTCTCTCCGTTAAGGTCTGTGTTTGCAGAGCAGTGCATGGAAGCGATGCCCTTCAGCGGCAGATAGTAGTTCATCATGGAGAACATACCTTTCTTCATCTCTCCGCCGTACCATGTATTAACGATAACCTGCTCACGGCTTGTAATGTTGAACATTACAGCTGTCTCAGAGTTAAGTCCTAATTCTTTGTAGTTCTCAACTTTAGCCTTGGATGCGTTGTAAACAACGAAATCCGGCTCAAAGTTCTCAAGCTCCTCAGCTGTCGGCTGAATGAACATGTTTGTTACGAAGTGTGCCTGCCATGCAACCTCAACGATGAAACGGATAGCCATACGTGTGTCTTTGTTAGCTCCGCAGAATGCATCTACTACGAAAAGTTTCTTGTTGGAAAGCTCCTTCTTGGCAAGATCTTTAACTGCATTCCATGCTTCCTGAGTTGCCGGATGGTTATCGTTCTTGTACTCATCGGATGTCCACCAAACTGTGTCCTTGGAGTTCTCATCCATAACGATATATTTGTCTTTAGGGGAACGTCCTGTGTAGATACCTGTCATTACATTGACAGCACCAAGCTCACTGACCTGACCCTTCTCAAATCCTTCAAGCTCCGGTTTGGTCTCTTCCTCAAATAATGTCTCGTAGGAAGGATTGTACACGATCTCAGTTGTTCCGGTAATACCATACTTTGTTAAATCGATTTTTGCCATCTTAACATTTACCTCTCTTCTTTAATAGTAATTATGATAGCCACCTACTGCTGCAGGTTTTTGTCATCCTGCCATAGGAATTGGTCATTCCAACATCCCTATCCACAATTATACATAAATTGTACGTAAAAGCAACCAAAAAAATTCATTTTCCGCAAAAAAATGATAAATCTTTAACAGTGACGTTTTGGTACTGTCAGATTTTACTCCATCTATACTTGACTTTTTCAGAATAATGGCTACAATATATCTGATTATAGTTATTATATATATTTATAATAGTAACTATATGATTTTAATATATAGAAAGAAGTGATTTCTATGTCAGATATTCTGATCAAACGTAATCATATGGAAATCCCTTGGCACAACTACGTAAGTACCAGGAACAGCCAGCCCATCACCGAAGCTTCTCTTTCCGAAAAAGCTTCCCTGATCGGCCGTACAGGCATGATGCTTCTCTCCTGTGGGACCGGTGCCTGGCGGGTACGGAGTTCCATGAATACATTGTCAGAAGCACTTGGTATCACCTGTTCCGCAGATATCGGACTGATGTCTATAAGCTACACCTGCTTTGACGGTGAGAGCAGTTTTTCCCATGCACTTAGTCTGACTACCACCGGCGTAAATACTTCCAGACTGAACAGGCTGGAACATTTTGTCAGTGATTTTCCTGCGGAGGGTATCCATATGAGCGGTGAAGCACTGCACAGTCAGTTAGATGAGATCGAGCGGATCCACGGGCTTTATTCCCCTGCCGCCCTGGGACTGGCTTCTGCACTGGCCTGTGGTGCATTTACTTTTCTTCTGGGCGGTGGCCCGCTGGAAATGATCCTGGCTTTTGCAGGCGCAGGCATCGGAAACGCCATCCGCTGCAAGCTTGGCAAGCATCATTTTACTCTGTTTATGTGCATTGCAGTTTCTGTTTCCTCCGCCTGTCTTGTATATGCAGGCTTCCTGAAGCTGGCAGAGCTTCTGTTCCACATTTCCGTCCAGCATGAGGCCGGGTACATCTGTTCCATGCTGTTTATCATTCCGGGCTTTCCGTTTATCACAAGCGGGATCGACCTTGCCAAGCTGGATATGCGTTCCGGTCTGGAACGACTGGCCTACGCCATTATTGTTGTAATGGTGGCTGCTGTCTCTGCCTGGCTGATGGCACTGCTTCTTCATCTGAAGCCTGTGGATTTCCTGCCTCTGGAGCTTTCGGCAGCTCAGAGGATCCTGTTCCGGCTTCTGGCAAGCTTCTGCGGGGTATTCGGCTTTTCGGTCATGTTCAACAGCCCTGTCCGTCTAGCCGCAGCTGCCGCATTCATCGGCGCACTGTCCAACACTTTACGTCTGGAGCTTGTTGATCTTGCCGGTTTCCCACCTGCTGCCGCGGCTTTTTTCGGAGCACTGACAGCCGGACTTCTGGCCTCCCTCATTAAAACCAAAGTGGGATATCCCAGGATTTCCATTACCGTACCATCCATTGTGATCATGGTTCCCGGACTTTATCTCTACCGGGCAATCTACAATCTGGGAATCATGTCCCTGAATGTTTCCGCCTCCTGGTTTGCAGCTGCGATTCTGATCATCGTTGCTCTTCCCCTGGGCCTTATTTTCGCCAGGATCCTTACGGACAAAATGTTCCGCTACTGCACCTAATTGGCATACAAAAAGGACTGCTTTCTGTAGCTTCCGGTCATCAGCTATCCTTCTGATAACCGGAGCAATACAAAAGCAGTCCTTTTTTGTACATTCTATTTCATTACGATCTCATCCGCGATCCCGATCATTTTTTCCAAGCGGTCCGCAAATTTATGGATGGGGAGAAAAACGCCCAGTCCGTCATAACGTTTTCCACCATCCTCCACAGAATCCTGCCCATAATATACAAAGGCTCTTGGAAGCTTCTTCTGAATTGCCATCATGATATCCCATACAGCCGCATAGGCCTGTGCCTCCGTTTCCTTTTCCCTTACGCTGTCCGGAAGCTCATACACCAGCAGCACACCGATATGTTCGCCCATTTTGTACTCTTCTACTTCCATGGTATCTTCATCATAGGCATGGCGCTTCCGGTAGCCATACGCCAGATACATCTTTACGCCCTGCTTCTCCCTGTATATCCTGCGGAACCGGTCGTAATCCCTATCACTTACATGAATTCCCTTTTCCCGCAGAAAATTTCCTTTTTCATCTGTGAGAAACACCGGATTCTCCTGTCCATCTGCATTGAACCTGAACGGTGCCAGAAAAGAATTTCGCAGAAGATCAAACATACTGTTCTGGCAGATCGCCATAAGGAGAGCTGTCAGATCACGGTTTTTATATGCGTCCAGCAATGCATAGGCGAATTTTTCCGGAGGAAGATATCCGCATTCTATGTCTGTATCCGCATCCATGGATTCATAGAAGGTCTCCGTCAGCCGTCTGCACGCCTCCGGATCCTTCAGGATCTTTTCAAATAAAAGCTCCGCCTTTTCCTCTCTTGGGAATAATGTGCTGTTTTCCACAATTCCTCACCCTTTCTAATCTCTATGTTTACTGGAAAACATCAGAATAAAGCTGATCAGAAGCAAAACATCCGATACCCAGATTGCCGGGATCCCCAGCCTCATGGACAGATTTCCTCCGCCACCGGCTCCAATGGCAAAAAAGAAAATTATTCCGAAATAATAAAGAGCCTGCTTCAGCTGTTCCGGACGTTTTTCACGACAATACACGGACAACGCCGCCGTGCCGCTTCGTAAATTTCCGATGCACATAGTGCTTGCATAGGAATAACCGCCCACCTTCCGGAAGGTCTGTACCTGCATGGCGCAGGAAAAGGATACCAGTACGGTTGCCAGCATATCCAATTCTCCCGGCATAAATCCCACCACAAAAAGGATCAGGATCTCGATCAGCAGGATCATCTGCCTCCAGTGAAGTTTTTTTGCATATTTAAAGGTACTCTGGATCCGCTCCGCCGCTACAACACCAATGGCAAAGGCTAAAACAGGAAACAGATACCTTAAACCGTCTCCCCACTGTCCTGTCATAAAATTTTGGCTCATCAGAACCACGTTGCCTGTCTGGGCGTTGGAAAACACCTCATCTCTTGTAAAGTATGTGTAGGCATCCTGAAATCCGCCGGACATTGCCAGAAATACACTTGTGATAAAAGCTTCTGACATCTGCCGGTCTGCGCTCTGCAGCTTTCTGCCTCCTGAAACCACTCTAAATCACTCCTGTCATTGATTTTTTTCCTCGGGTGTATTATAGTTTGCTCAGAAGCAAATGTAAAAAGTATTATTAATATCGTAAACATATTAAAATCATATCACAGGATGGAGACAATACATGATCACTTACGACTACTACCGGATCTTTTATTATGTAGCCCAGTATAAGAGCTTTACCAAGGCAGCAAGAGCTCTTCACAACAACCAGCCAAATATCACCCGCTGTATGAACAACCTGGAGCAGGAGCTGAAATGTACGCTCTTTCTCCGCTCCAACAAGGGAATCGCACTTACACCGGAAGGCCGCCAGCTTTATGAACACGTTGCCCTGGCTTTTGAGCAGCTGTCCATCGGCGAGGAGGAAATCCGCCAGAACGGAGAGCTGGAGCATGGTCTGGTTTCCATCGGCGCCAGCGAAAATGCCCTGCGTCTGATCCTTCTGGAAAAGCTGGAGCTGTTCCGCGAGCAATATCCCCATGTTCGCCTGCGCCTCTTTAACCATTCTACTCCTCAGGCAGTACAGGCACTGAAAAATTATGCGGTGGATTTCGCTATTGTCACCACTCCGATCTCCATCCGCAAACCTTTACAGAAAAAAAGTCTCCTGCGTTACCGGGAGATCCTTGTATGCGGAAGCAAATATAAGGATCTGACCACTGCCCCTATCAGCATCCATGAGCTTCAGGATCTGCCCTTTGTAGGTCTTGCGGAAGGGACCAGCACCAGAGAAATGTATATGAATTACTTTATGGAAAACCGTGTTTCTTTTCATCCTGACATCGAGGCAGCAACTACAGACCAGGTCCTTCCCATGATCGTCCACAATCTGGGAATCGGCTTTTACCCCGAGCCCCTTGCCCGGGAAGTGATCAATGACGGGAAGATTTTTGCCCTTCAGCTTAAGGAGCCGCTCCCTCAGAGAGAGGTCTGCTTAGTCACAAACAGCAGTACTGCCATGAGTACTGCTGTCAAAAAAGCTATTGAATTTATTGTGTAAATCCCTGAGGCGGATCAGCCATTTACATTTATTGTTCCACTGTCCGCTCAATATGCATGGCAAGATAACCGATCTCGATAGGGTCCAGCTTTTTCCCAAGGCTTTTGCCCAGGCTCTCGCAGACATCCTCTGCGATCCTGTAGGATTCCGGATATTTTTCTTCTATATATTCATTCATATCCAGCTTCAGTGTCTCCCCTGTGGAGACACGGGCTACCATATATTTGATATGGTTCATCATACGGTTGTAGGATAGAGAGATCACATCGATCTTTCTTCCTGTGGCCATCTCGATCATGGCAATGCATTCCCGTACCGTTCTTGCTGTCTGCATGGCAACAGACACCTTTTCATCTCCAAGTGCTGAGTGAATATGAAGTGCCACATATCCCACCTCATGCTCGTCGATCTCAATATCCATCCGCTCCTTCAGGATCTTCTTCAATACCTCCGCCACCTTGAATTCGCTGTAAAAAAGCACCTTGATATCCTCAGTCAGAGGATTGCTGATCTGCTCATGATTCCGGATACGTCCCACTGCAAAGGAAATATGATCAGCAAGGGGAAACAGGATCCTTCTGTCTATGGTATCCCCAAAGGTCTTCTCAGCTTCTCTCAATATCTCATCTGCGATCTCCAGAAATTCCGGTGCTACGCTCTTTGCCAGTTCTTTTGCTGAGCCACGTTCTGTCTCCTGAGCCAGCCTGTAAATAGTACAGTCTGCCGGAGCCTCAAAACGCTGGCTGACCTTCTTTCCAAATCCCACACCTTTTCCCAGAAGTACATATTCCTGGTTTTCTTCCATATTTATGGCAATGATGCCGTTATTGTTCAATACCTTGCTCACTCTGTACATCTTTTTCCCCACCATTTTTATATATCCTGCTGCTTTTCCACATTCCACCACTGTCTGCCCCGGATTTTCAGTCGACATTTTTGTCTGCAGCTGTTGATTTTCTTTATCGTAACAGAATCTTTCTTTTGTGTAAAGCCCTTCTGACAGACAGTTATTTTCTTTGCCACAGGAAAAGCGCGCCCGGGCATTAGGCGCGCTTTTCACAAAACCAATCTTCTATATTATTGCTGAAAAATTTCCTATTCTTCCACAGTCTCTACTGCGAACAGCGGCTCTCCTGCCTTGATCTCTCCATTGGCAAGAAGGCGTACTCTCTGATTATCCTCGATCTCTGTGCAAAGGATCGGAGAACATAAGGACGGAGCGTTTTCTGTAAGATACGGGATGTCAATCTTCATCAACGGCTCGCCTTTTTTTACATGCTGTCCTTGCTCTACCATGATCTCGAAGCCTTTTCCTTCCAGCTTTACAGTGTCAATGCCGATATGGAGGAGCATAGGAAGATCTGTATCTGTCTGGAATCCGATGGCATGCTTTGTGTCAAAAATAAACTCTACCTCGCCGTCTTCCGGAGCACAGATCACCGGGTCCTTCGGTGTGACTACAGCACCCTCTCCCATCATTCCTTCCGCAAAGCCTTCATCCGGCGCTGTGGAAAGGTCTGCAGCGATACCGGTTACCGGGCTGTAGACAATCGCTGTTCTGAGAACCTTTTTCTCCGGCTGCGTGCTGGCTTCGGATGTCGGAGCTGTGTTCTGAGCAGCCTCACCTGTACTTTCTGCTGTACGCTCTGTATCAGACTGAACCTGATTTTCCGCATTGTCTGTTTCTTTCTCATTTGCACCTTCAAAATATTCATTCGGCGCTGTCTCCAGATAATCCTCCAGCTTGGATTTGATCACAGTTACCTGCGGACCGTAGATGATCTGCACGCCCTGACCTTTTTTCACGATTCCTCTGGAACCTGTTGTTTTCAGAATGTCGTCGTTGACTCTTGCTGCATCATGGACGGTGATACGGAGTCTTGTTGCACAGCAGTCCACATCGCTGATGTTTTTCTTTCCTCCAAGGCCGGCTGTGATGGCTTCACTTACCGGGTCTGCAGATGTACTTCCTGCTGCTTCACCGGCTTTTCCGGCTTCTTTTCTCGCGTTTACATCTGCTTTTGTGTAAAGCTTTGTTTCTGTGTCGTCATCCTCACGTCCCGGAGTCTTGAAGTTGAACTTTTTGATCAGGAAGGTGAAGATCACATAATAGAGAATAAAGTAAATGATACCTACCGGGATAATCCTGAGCCAGCTTGTCTTTGCATTTCCCTGAAGGATCCCGAACAGGAACAGATCAAGGAAACCGCCGGAAAAGGTAAGTCCTACTGCAATGTTCAGCATATGTGCGATCATATAAGCCGCACCTGCAAGAACAACCTGTACCGCAAACAATGCAGGAGCTACAAACAGGAAAGAGAACTCCAGTGGCTCTGTGATTCCTGTAAGCATACATGCAAGGGCTGCGGAAAGAAGAAGTCCGCCTGCTGCTTTTTTCTTCTCAGGCTTTGCACAGCGGTACATGGCAAGAGCTGCTCCCGGAAGACCGAAGATCATGAAAATGAACTCTCCGGAAAAATATCTTGTTGCATCTGCGCTGAAATGCGCTACATTTGCGGAATCTGCAAGCTGGGCGAAAAAGATGTTCTGTCCGCCCTGTACCATCTGGCCTGCAACCTCCATAGTCCCGCCAACGGCTGTCTGCCAGAATGGCATATAAAACACGTGATGAAGTCCGAAGGGGATCAGCGCACGTTTGATAATACCGAAGATCAGAGTTCCGATATAGCCGCTGCCTGTTACAAGACCGCCCAGAGCATAAATACCGTTCTGGACTGCCGGCCATACGAAATACATCAGGATTCCCACAAACATATATACAATGGTGGAAATGATGGGCACAAATCTGGAACCGCCGAAGAAGGAAAGTGCGTTTGGAAGCACGATCTTATGAAAACGGTTGTGTAAAGCCGCAACACCAAGGCCGACGATGATACCGCCAAACACACCCATCTGTAAGGACTGGATGCCGCAGACAGAGGTTACAGTACCTTCCAGAACGCTTTTTGCGATCTGTCCGTCTGCTGTGATCTTACCATTTACTACCAGCATACCATTGATGGCTACATTCATAACGAAGTAAGCGATCAGTGCAGAAAGAGCTGCCACCTCTTTCTCTTTTTTTGCCATACCGATGGCCACACCTACTGCAAAGATCAGCGGCAGGTTATCAAATACCGCGCTTCCGACTTTGTTCATAATGATCAGGAGTGCATGTAAAATCGTTCCGTCTCCCAGAATCTTCTGAAGTCCGTAGGTTGCAATGGTTGTTTCATTTGTGAAGGAACTGCCGAATCCAAGAAGCAGGCCTGCCACAGGAAGGATTGCTATGGGAAGCATAAAGGAACGTCCCACTCGCTGCAAAACTCCGAAAATCTTGTCTTTCATGTTTTCTCTCCTTTTCTTTCGACGTTTTGGAGCGGGAGTCTTTTAAGTGGGCAACAAAAAAAGACACCAACCCCCATAAACGTCAAATAATAACATTTATGACTGGTTAATGCCTGCTTATCAGTTACACACCAAATCTGAAATACACTATACGGGTTTTGTTCTTCTGTGTCAAGGAGTAATTTGATTTTTTCCCAAAAATATATCTCCTCATATCACTATCCGCTCCGTTGCCAGCAATCCCTCGTGGAATATTCCCTGTGAACAGCAGCCATATAGCTTCTATTCTCAGAAAGTATGCAGAAACGAAACAGACCGGAAATTCACTTATCTTGACTTTATTCTTACTTATGATAAGATGAACATAGAATGTCCGGCAGCAATGTTTTTTGCCCAGACCACACTATACATTTCATAAAAACGGAGGTACTTTTCCGATGAATACCATCAAGAAATTCATCCACTACTACGGCCCGTACAAAGCGGTCTTTTTTATTGACCTGATCTGTGCAGCCGTTATCAGTCTGGTAGATCTTGCTTATCCCCAGATTCTTCGTACTATGACAAAAACTCTCTTTACACAGGATAAGGATATTATTCTTCATGCCCTCCCTGTGATTGCAGCTTCTCTTTTTGTTATGTACATTGTGCAGAGTCTCTGCAAATATTATGTAACCTATCAGGGACATATGATGGGTGCAAAGATGGAACGTGATATGCGCCGGGAGCTTTTTGACCATTACCAGGAGCTGTCTTTTTCCTATTACAGCAGGAATAATTCCGGTCAGATGATGAGCAAGCTGGTCAGTGACCTTTTTGACATTTCCGAGTTTGCACATCATGGTCCTGAGAATCTTTTTATCTCTCTGGTAAAGATCGTCGGTGCTTTTATCTTCCTGTTCTTTATCAACAAAAAACTTGCACTGCCGCTGATCCTCCTGGTGATCGTGATGTTTGTGTTTTCCTTCCGCCAGAATGCAAAAATGCAGGAAACCTTCATGGAAAACCGGCGTAAGATCGGAGATGTAAATGCCAGTCTTCAGGATACGCTTTCCGGAATCCGCGTGGTGCAATCCTTCGCAAACGAGGACATCGAACGTGCCAAATTTAAGAAAAGCAATGAAGCGTTCCTTGTTTCCAAAAGAGATAATTATCACTGTATGGGAAGCTTCATGAGTTCCAATCTTTTCTTCCAGGGCATGATGTACCTGGTAACTCTTGTTTACGGCGGCTATCTGATCGCTCAGGGTGAAATGCAGACTGCAGATCTTGCCATGTATGCCCTGTATATCGGAATCTTTATCAGCCCCATCCAGATCCTGGTGGAACTTGTGGAAATGATGCAGAAGGGTCTTTCCGGTTTCCGCCGTTTCCTGGATGTGATGGAAACAGAATCCGAGATCAGGGATGCAGACAACGCTGCGGAGCTTACGGACGTGAAAGGACATGTGCGTTACGACCATGTTTCTTTTCATTACAGCGATGATGAAACTCCTGTGCTTTCCGATATCTCTATTGATATCCCGGCTGGAAAATCCATTGCCCTGGTGGGACCTTCCGGAAGCGGAAAAACCACGATCTGCTCTCTCCTGCCCAGATTTTATGATGTGACCGGCGGTTCCATTACTGTAGACGGAAAGGATATCCGCGGGCTGACTCTTAAGAGCCTTCGAAGCCAGATCGGTATGGTACAGCAGGATGTCTATCTTTTTGATGGAACCATCAAGGATAATATTGCCTACGGAAAGCCCGGAGCTTCCGATGAAGAGATCATCAAAGCCGCCAAATGTGCGAGTATCCATGACTTTATCATGGAGCTTCCGGATAAATACGACACTTATGTCGGAGAACGTGGCACACGCCTTTCCGGCGGACAGAAGCAGCGGATCTCCATTGCACGTGTATTCCTTAAGAATCCTCCGATTCTGATCCTGGATGAGGCCACCAGCGCTCTGGATAACGAAAGCGAACGTTGGATCCAGAAGAGTCTGGAGGAGCTTTCAAAAAATCGTACTACCATTACGATCGCGCACCGGCTTTCTACGATCCGTGATGCGGATGAGATCATTGTGATCACGGAGGAGGGTATCGCCGAAAGAGGCACTCATGCTGAACTGCTTGAGAAGAATGGATTGTATGCTGCATATTACAATATGTAGAAAGATACGAGGGAGGCGCTTCGCTGTCCCACTGAGATTTTTATAGGGCAAAATAAAAGGCTGCTGTATACCTTATCAATAGTGATATAGATATATAGCAGTCTTTTTATTTGTCAATTACTATCTTTTCAAAAAATTCAATCAAAGATTACAGCAGATAAACCGGAAGCTCGTCTTTAATTCCTACTGGCTGGTTGTTGTCCGGCTCATCTTTCTTTGGGGTGAGGAATTTGGCCTGGAGTTCGTCGGCGTTTCCTCCGCTGATCACGTTCTGGGCTACAGTTCCTGTTGTTTCTGCTGCAGCTGTTTTCTTTGCTGCGGTTTTACGTGCTGTTGTTTTTCTGGTAGTGGTTTTCTTTGCTGTTGTTTTTGTTGCGGCTGCTTTCTTTGCTGTGGTCTTCTTTGCAGGAGCTTTGGCTGCTGTTTTCTTTGCTGTAGTTTTTTCTGCCGCTTTTTCAGCTGTTTCAGCTTTTACCTCTGACGGCTTCTCTGCTGCTTTAACCTCAGCCTCTTTTACCTCTGTTTTTGTTTCTGTTTTGGATGCTTTTTCTGCATTTACTGCTCTTGCGATGCTTGCTTTACCTACTGACACGATTCATTACCTCCTCTGCCAATGCTATGTACTCTTTTGCGCTGCGGCTGCTTTTTTTGAACTCCACAACTGGTTCACTGCTGTCCTGGGACCATTCGATGGAGCTGTCTACACGGATAAAAGATTCGAAAAGATAGATTCCTTCCATTTCTTTCAGTGTTTCCATAGTCTGTTTGAAATAATTCTTTCTGGCATCTGCCTTGGTTACTACGATTCCCAAAACCTTTAAATCCGGAGCGATCTCCCTGACTTCATTGAGGAAATCAAACATATTTGCAAGACCAAACATACCCCACGGACTTGCCTCTACCGGAACAAGAACATAATCGGATGCACATAAAATATTCATCACCCAGCCGCCAAGAGTAGGCGGTGCATCAATGAGAATGTAATCGTACACTCCGGAATCTTTAACCTTCTGCAGACATTTCCGCAGGATAAACTCTCTCTGCCATTTTGTAAAAAGCTCATATTCCACGGAGCTCATCAGCGTAGACGACGGAACCAGATCCAGATTCTCATACTTCGTATGCACGATAAAATCGCTGAGATCCGACTGATGACCGATAGCATAGTAGAGATTCTTTTCCCCTGCTGCCATCTCAAGCACTTCTTCCTCCGAAAAAAAAGAAAGGGAAAGATTCAGCTGCATATCACCGTCTACCATCAGTACCTTCTTACCCATGCCGGCCAGTGCCGCTCCCACATTGGAACAGCTGGTGGACTTTCCGCTGCCGCCCTTATTATTTGCAAAACAGATCGTTACTGTATTTCCCATTACAGCCTCCCGACAACATAATTTCGTATTTTCTGTCACTTGCCCTTATTATAATATAACGTTCTCCTAAAAACAAGCACATCCCCCATAAAACCACGAAAACCGACAAAATAACCTCACATAAAACAACAGTATATACACCCAAAAACAGCAGGTTCCGGATCACTCCGAAAACCTGCTGTCCTGATTCGCTGACTATTATTATTTTACGATAAAAGATTTTCTCTTGCTGACAACATCGAAGATAACCGCTGCCAGA